>NZ_JBSFJU010000010.1:0-130136 GCF_053598215.1 Kitasatospora sp. NPDC001175
GCCGTCGGGCCTGAGGGCGAGCATCGGCGTCGTACTACTCGAGCCGGACGGTGACCCCGAGCCGGGTGGGCCGTCAGGACTGGTGGGCCTACTCGGCTGTGCGCAACTGGGCCAGCTCCGCCTCCAGAGCCTCGATCCGGGCCTCCAACTGCTGCTTGTCCCGTACGGCGTCCGCGTAGCCCTCCTTGTGGCGCTTGGCGATGTGGCTGAGCGTGTCGACGCGGTCGGCGAAGGCGTCCCGTTCGGCGGCGATCGGTTGGACGACGTGCTCGGCGACGGTGGCCGCGATCCAGTCCGCCCAGTTGCTGATGTGCTGGGCGCCTCCCGGACCGTGGAGTTGGGCGTCCTGCAGACCGCTGAGCATGGCGGGGCGAATGGTGTCGGCGATCCGCTGGGCAACGGCGGTCTGCTCGCTCACGGCGTCTCCTTCTTCAGTGGTCGGACGGGTTCGGTGGTCGGACGGGCCGGCCGTCGCGGTCGACGGTCTCCTGGGCACCATTGTGAAGGCCGAGGCAGTCGTCGTGGCCGCCGGCTGCGGGCACGGGGTCCGCGTCCTTGGCGGGTACGACGGTCGCCGGGGTACGGTCCACGGCTGCGGTGGTGTGCGCGGGCAGTGTTCGCGGGCGTGAGACGGCTACGGACCGCACCGACCGAGCCGCGCGTACGCATGGCCGGGTTCCCGGCCTACCGCGCGCGTGCTGGCCCGTTCCCCGTCGCGAGAGATGGCCGACGGGCACCGAACGGTCGGCGCGGGGGCACTCGCCTGATTACCGGCTCGTCGCCCCGGAACGGCCTGCAGGGACGGCGGAGAGGGTGGCGACTGCTACGGGCGGAGGAGCGGGTGCGGCCAACGGGAGGCGGGCCCGGCTCAGCTGCACCAGAAGAGGAAGTGGGTACAGGTCGGTGACGGCGACGGCGCGGGTTTCGTCGGTCGAAGGGTCGTGGACGGCCTCGGTGCGGTCGTCGAGGAGGCGGTCGCCGCCGAGACGGTGGGGACGGGTGCCGAGCTGGACGGGGGGCCGCTCGGCCGTGAGTGGGCTCTGGACCTGGTCGCTCCGGCCGACGGCGAGGTGCTGGGGGTGATCGGCGACGGAGCGGGCGGCGCCGTCTGGAGGGCCACCTCCGGTCCGTGGTCCTCGGCGGCGGGTGTGGGGGCCGGCCCGGTCGGCCCGCCGGACTGCGGCGGGGTCAGTGCCAGCACGCCCGCGCCGCCGAGGGCCAGCGTCACCGCCGTGACGGCGAGCAGCCGCCCCCGACGCCGGGATCTGCGTCTGCTGCGCCGGTTGCGGCGAGCCTCCGCCGGCCCGGGCAGCGGGTCGGTGACGGGGCCCGGGTGGTCCGCTGGTCCGGGCGTGGATCCGGCGAAGGGGGCTTCGGCGGAGGCCGGCGCACCGCAGCCGGGACAGGACAGCGCACCGTTGAGGTGGCGGCGGCAGGGTGCGCAGTAGTCCATCGTCGTCTTTCCAAGCTCTGTGCTCTGTTCGGTGCGTTCCGGCGCTCTGTCCCGCCGTTCTGTCTCGCGCCTCGGACGCGATCCGCGTCCAGGAGACAGTAGGCACGGCACCCGATCGACCGACAGGTGCCAGATGTGAGGCTTTGGGAGAGACCCCATGGTGGTGGCGGCGCTGCTGGTGGGCAGCCGAGCGGGCGAACACACGGAAAGCCCCTCGAGCGGACCGGCGCAGCAGCCCTGTGCCCCGCGGGCGCGGGCGTCTGCTGCCACCGCTATTGACGCAACGTCTAATAGTCTCTAGCTTCGGGAAGGAGAGGCTTGCCAGGCCGGCCGCCCCTCGTGAGCCGAGGAGGAGTTGCCCATGACCGTGACCCAGCGCAGCCGCGCGGGCGCCGAGCAGCAGGTGCGGGACCGCCGGCGTACGGCCGAGCGCCTGCTCGCCTCCTCCGCCAAGCTCTCCTTCGACCCGCTCAAGGACGTCGACTGGTCCGCCGCTCCGCTGCCCGGGCGCTACTACTGCCCGCCGAGGCACCTCTCGCTCTACGGCACCGAGCTGTGGGAGGGGCTGTCGGAGGAGCAGCGGATCGAGCTCAGCAAGCACGAGGTGGCCAGCATCGCCAGCGTGGGCATCTGGTTCGAGGAGATCCTGATGCAGATGCTGCTGCGCCACGCCTTCGACCGGGACCCCACCACCGCGCATGTGCAGTACGCGCTGACGGAGATAGCCGACGAGTGCCGGCACTCGGTGATGTTCGCCAGGATGATCTCGTGGATGGGCGCACCCGCCTACGGGCCCGGCCGGCTCTCGCACGAGCTCGGACGCTTCTTCAAGGCCACCTCGACGCACAGCCAGACCTTCGGCGGCACCATGTACGTCGAGGAGATCCTGGACGCCTTCCAGCGCGAGATCATGAACGACGAGTCGCTGCAGCCGCTGACCCGCCAGGTCTCCCGGATCCATGTGATCGAGGAGTCCCGGCACATCAGCTACGCCCGCGAGGAGCTCCGGCGGGGGCACCTCGGCCCGGTCCGGCGCCGCTGGGAGCAACTGTTCATCGGCCTGATCATCCTTCGGGCGACCAAGAGTCTGATCCACCCCCGGGTCTACGCCGCCGTCGGCATCGACCCGAACGTCGGGCGCGACGCCGCCCGAGCCAACCCGCACTGGCGGGCCGTCAAGACCGGGATGGCGTCCAAGGTGATCGGAGTGCTGGACCGGGCGGGGTTGGTCGGGCGGACGAACCGCTGGCTGCTGCGCCGCGCGGGCGTGCTGGCCCCGGCCGGCTGAACAGCCGGGACGCTCCGGCGGGTCGGCGTGGTGGGCGGTTGGCTCAGCCGCAGGCCGGGACGCCGTCGAGCCAGTAGCCGCCCCGGAGATAGATGTTGGTGATCCACGCCCGGTAGTCCGGCAGGAACGACCAGGCGTCGTTGGTGATCCCCTCGGCCGTCACGCTCTGGGCGTGCTTCTGGCACTCCACCCGCACGGTGGTCGGGCCGGCGAAGGCGTACACCCGGGCGCTCTCCATCGCGGGCCGGGCGTGCGTCCACACCCCGGTGCCCCAGGTGCTGACCAGCGGGCCCCGCACCGGTCCCGGGTCGATCCGCACGGCCCCGAACAGCTCGCCGCCCAGCCGCAGGTCGTTGACCGCGACATGGGTGCCGGACTGCCGGGCCTCGACCGTCCTCCCGGCGCCCAGGTAGACGGCGATGTGATGGAGGCCGGCCGAACTCCCGTACGCGATCAGGTCTCCGGGCAGCAGCGAGCCGGGGATCTGGTCGGGGGTGAGGCGCTGGGCCGCGTGGACGGTGTGGAACTGCTGGTCGGCCGAGCCGTCGAGGACGTCCTGGCCGACCGCCTGGGCGTACGCGTACCGGACCAGCCCCGAGCAGTCGAACCCCAGCCGCTCGGCGTCGTGGTCGCTCGCCGGGTCCACCCCGTCCGGATGGCCGTAGGTGGGACCGGGCCGGGCGCCGTGCCCACCGCCCCAGGTGTACCAGGTGCCGATCTGCGAGCAGGCTGCCCGGACGGCGCCCTCGGCGGCGGCCGAGGCACCGGGGGCGAGGATGTCGCAGACCGGGTCGGCGGCGGTCGCGATGCCGGCGGGCGCCGGGCCGAAGGCGACGGCGAGGGCGAGGGCTGTCGCGACGGCGGCTGACGCGAGGCGGAATCCCATGGTTGTGCTCGGCTTTCTCGGTGACGGACGCGGCTACCACACCGGGGCGGGGGGTCACACGGCGTGCCGGGTAGGCCGGTTGAGGTCCTCGGTGAATCCCGACCCACAGGTGGACCTGGGCCCACGAGCCTCCCGTCCCGGTGGACGGTCCGGTTGGCCGATTTGCTCGCGGGCCCCGGTTGGGGTCGGCCCGGCGGAGCGCGGCGGAGCCGGCGGAGCCCCTGCGGGCTCCGGCGGGCCGATGGCTTGAGCGTTCCGCATCGGAGGGGTGAAAGGCCAGCAGGCGGCCGTCTCCCAACTCGCCGGGATACGGGAAACGTTCGGGAAACGACCGGTGCGCCGACGGACCGCGAAACCCCGCACCGCCGTACGGCTGGGGCGGCGCCGCCCCGCCCGGCGGTCGCAACGGCCGGACCGGGCGGGGCCGGTGCGACCTCAGCCGATGGCCTCGCGGGCGAGAGCGGCCACGCGTTCCAGGGTCGGCTCACCGAGGATCCGGGCCAGTTCTCCCATGAAGGCGTCCTCCTGCGCCGGTGTCAGCACCTCGCGGCAGACGGCAGCGAGCATGGCGAGCAGGGACAGCGAGGTACCGCCGAGGTGGTAGAAGTCGGCCTGGGCGTCCAGCCGCGAGCGCTCCACACCGAGAGTGCGCGCCCAGATCCCGGCCACCGTCTCCTCGACCGGATCCAGCGCGGCGGACGGCTCCGCCCCGCGCTCCGCGGCGGCCGGCCGGTCACCGAACGGGTCGGGCAGCGCCTTGCTGTCCACCTTCCCGCTCACCGTGTACGGCAGTTCCGGCACCACCACGGTGGCGGCGGGGACCATTTAGGAGGGCAGCACCGAGGTCAGGTTTGGTCGGCGAGCGGCCGTAGTTGGGTCCGTCGGCACCTGCGGTTCGAAGGGGATTCGGCGCGCCTCCGCGCTCGGCCGTATCGGACGCTATGACCTTGATCCAGCTTTGGGCATCCCCTATTTCCCTTTGCGGAACCCCTGTTCTTCGCGTGTGGAACACAGGCTGTAAGTTTCCCAATCTGCGTGTTGTCAAAGAAGACTGATCTAGCATCAGGGAATCGTCAATTTTTCCGACAGGGCGTCAGTCGCAGGCGTTCCGGCTGGTTTCGCAGCGGCGTCCGGGAGGTGGCGCAGCAGCCGGCCGGCCCCCAGTGCTGCCCCGGCCATCAGGACCAGGCCCACGAGCGCCGCCAGGTGCATCCCGTCCGTGAACGCCGACCGGGCGGCGGTGAGCAGCTCGTCACCCGCCCGGCCCGGCAGCTGTGCCGCCACGGTGACGGCGCTGCCGAGCGTTTCGTGCGCCGCCCGCGCCGCTCCGCCCGGCAGGTGGGCCGGCAGCGCGCTGTCCAGCCGTGAGCGGTAGACCGCCGCGCCGGCCGCGCCGAGCACGGCGATGCCCAGCGAGCTGCCCAGTTCGGTCGCGGTCTCGGAAGCGGCGGCGGCAGCACCGGCCTGCTCGGCGGGGGCGGCCGAGAGCGCCAGGTCGGCGGTGAGCGTCGTGGTTCCGACGGTGCCCGCGCAGAGTACGCCCGCCGCCGTGAGCACCAGGGCCAGCGGCGAGTGGGGCTCGACCCGGGTCATCAGTGCGAAGCCGGCCCCGCCGACCAGGAACCCGCCGGTCACCAGGTGGGCCAGTCGGACCCGGCCGGACAGCGCGGAACAGGCGCCGACTGCCACGCCCACCCCGAGGCTCGGGGCCAGCGCCCAGAGTGAGGCGGTAAGCGGATCCATGCCCTTGACCAGCTGCAGGTACTGCGAGGTGAAGAGGCTGAAGCCCATCATGGCGAACATGGCGACGGTGTTGACCGTGACAGCCCCGCTGAAGGCTTCGATCCGGAACAGGCCCAGGTCGACGAGCGGGTGCGCGGTGGTGCGCTGCCGGTGGATGAAGAGGCCGCCGAGCGCGATCCCGGCCACGAGCAGCAGAGCGGGGAGCGGGCTCCAGCCCTCGACCGCCAGCGTCTTGACGCCGTAGACGAGCGGCAGCAGCGAGGCCGTCGACAGCCCGGCGCCGAGCAGGTCGAAGTCGCCGCGCCGCGGGGCGCGGTACTCGGGGAGCAGGGACGGACCGGTGAGCAGCAGCAGCGCCATCACCGGAACGGACAGCAGGAAGGCCGAGCTCCACCGGAAGTGCTCCAGCATCAGCCCGCCGGCCACCGGGCCCAGTGTGGCGCCGCCGGTGATCGCGGCGGTCCAGGCGGCGATGGCCCTCTGGCGCTGTTTCGGGTCCTGGAACATGTTCCGGATCAGCGCCAGGGTCGAGGGCATCAGGGTGGCGCCGGTGACGCCGAGCAGGGCGCGGGCGGCGATCAGCTGGACCGCCCCGCCGGAGTACGCGGCGAGCAGGGAGGCGGCGGCGAAGCCGGCCGCGCCGCAGAGCAGCAGCCGGCGGCGGCCGATCCGGTCGCCGAGCGCTCCCATGGGTATCAGCAGCCCGGCCAGCAGCAGTGAGTAGCTGTCCATGATCCATAGCTGCTGGGTGCCGCTCGGTCGCAGATCGGCGCTGATGAACGGCACGGCGAAGAAGAGCACTCCCATGTCCATCGAGAGGACCAGGGACGGGAGCAGGAGGACGAGGAGCCCCATCCAGGCGCGACGGTCCGCGCGGGCGTTGGTGGCGGTCATGCCAGTTGATGGTACGTACGTTTTAGACGCTTGTATAGATATGGCTCCCGCTACCCGGTCACGACCCGGTGCACCCGCCGTCGTCCGGCTGGTCCGGGAGCAGGCGGGCCCACCGGGCCCGGTCCACCGGCCCGACCAGGGCGCAGACGGCCGCGGCGCGCCGGCCCGGATCGGTGTTCCACAGTCGGACCGCGCCGTCGTTGCCGCTGCTGGCCAGGGTCAGCCCGTCCGGGCTGAACGCGACCCCCCAGACCGCGCTGGTGTGGCCGGTGAGAACCGCGATGCTCTGGTGGGCCACGGTGTCCCACAGGCGTACGGTCGCGTCGTTGCCGCTGCTTGCCAGGGTGCGCCCGTCCCGGTTGAAGGCCAGGCCGCGCACCGAACCGGTGTGCCCCGTCAGGGTGGTGACGGCCAGTCCGGTCGCGGTGTCCCACAGGCGTACGGTCGCGTCGTTGCCGCTGCTTGCCAGGGTGCGCCCGTCGGGGTTGTAGGCCAGGCCGCGCACCGAACCGGTGTGCCCGGTCAGCGTCCCCGCCAGCCGGGCGCCGGCCACCTCCCAGAGGCTGATCGTCAGATCGTCGCTGCCGCTCGCCAGCACCCGTCCGTCCGGGCTGAACGCGAGCGCGTTGACGAAGTCGGTGTGCCCGGTGAGCACCGCGATCGACCGCTGCTCCCGGACGTCCCAGATCCGCACCGTGCGGTCCTCGCCCGCCGAGGCGAGCAGCCGTCCGTCCGGACTGAACGCGACTGCGAGCACCGACCCTTGATGACCCGTGAGTACGGCCAGCGGCTGCCCGCGATCGAGGTCCCAGAGCCGGACCGTGCGGTCGGCGCCGCCCGAGGCGGCCAGCGTGCCGTCCGGGCCCGCCGCCACCGTGAACACCGAGCCCTGGTGACCGGTGAGCGAGTGCAGCAGGCGGTGCGAGCCGGCGTCCCAGACGCACACCGTGTGATCCGTCCCGGCGGTGATCATCCGCCGGCCGTCCGGACCGAAGGCCACCTTCCACACCTCGGTGAACGGACGGGGCACCACTGCGGCCGTCGCCGGGTCCCACAGCACCACCGACTGGTCGAAGCCCGCGGTGGCCACCTGCCCGCGCGTACTCACCGCGACCCCCTGGACGTAGTCGGTGTGCCCGGTCAGCATTCCGACCGTCCGCAGACTCGGCACGTCCCACAGCCGCACCGTGCCGTCGCCGCCGGCGCTGACCACCGTGCTGCCGTCCGGGGTGAAGGCGACCGCGTTGACGTCGTCGGTGTGGCCGGTCAAGGTGGCGGTGTTCTGCAGGCCGCCCACGTCCCAGAGCCGCACCGTGCGGTCGGCGCTGCCGGAGGCCAGGGTCCGCCCGTCCGGGCTGAAGGCCAGGCCGAGGACATCGTCGGCATGGCCGAAGAGCGTGGCGATCGGACTGTCCGTCACGGTGTCCCACAGCCGCACCGTACGGTCGGCGCCGGCCGAGGCCAGGATGTGCCCGTCCGGGCTGAACGCGACCGCGTCGAGATCATCGGTGTGACCGGTGAGGACGGCGATGCTCCGGTGGCTTCCGGTGTCCCAGAGCCGGACCGCGTGGTCCGCGTCCGCCGACGCCAGCACCCGCCCGTCCGGATTGAACGCCACCGCACGGGCGCCGCCGCCGTGACCGGCCAGAGTGGCGGACGGCTGCCGGGAGGCGACATCCCACAGCCGCACCGTGTCGTCCGAAGCGGCGGAGGCCACCGAGGCGCCGTCCGGACTGAACGCCACCGAGCGCACCCGGCCCCGATGCCCCGTGAGAGTCGCCACCAGGGTGCGCCGCGAAGCGTCCCACAGCTTCACCGCGTCGTCCGAACCGCCGGACACCAGCAGCCCGCCGTCCGGCGCGAAGGCGACCGCGTTCACCGGACCGGTGTGGCCGAGCAGCCGGCCCTGGAACGGCTGCGCCTGGGTACTCAGGAGCGCACCACGCGCCTCCACGGTCGGTGAACTCCGGTACGCCGCACGGGCCAGCAGCATCGCCGCCTCGGGACGGCCCACCGCCAGCGCCGCCGAACGGGCCGCCATCGCCCGTGACTGCGCCTGGCGTCGCTGCGCCAGGGCGCCCGACCGCTGCTGGAACGCGAGCGCCCCGGCGAGCAGGGTCAGCACCAGCAGCGCACCGAGGGTGGCCACCATCCGCCGCTGGCGGCGGGACTGCCGAGCGGTCGCCTGCCGCTGGGCGTCCTCGGCAGCCGTGCTCGCGGTGAGGAACTCGGTCTCGGCCTGGCCGAGTTCGGCCCGCCGACCGCCGTCCTCGGCCCAGTCGTGGGCCGCTGCCAGCTTGGTGCCCCGGTAGAGCAGAGCGGGGTCCTGCCCCGCGCGGGTCCACTCGGCGGAGGCCTCGGCCAGTTGCTGGCGGCCCAGCAGCGCGGTGCGGTCGACCTGGATCCAGCGCCGCAGCCGGGGCCAGGCCCGCAGCAGCGCCTCATGGGTGATCTCCACCGTTTCGCGGTCCGCCGTCACCAGCCGGGCCCGGACGAAGGCGTCCAGCACCGCCGCCGCATCCTCCGGATCGGCCGACTGTCCCAGCAGCCGGTCGCGTTCGGCTCGCGACCGGGTCTCCTCGCCACCTTCGCGCAGGTGCACCAGCCGCACCAACAGGCGGCGCGCGACCTTCTGTTGGGACGGTGTGAGTCGGGTGAACACGTCTTCGGCGGTCCTGGCCACCGCACCGTGGATCCCGCCGCTGCGCAGATAGCCGTCGACGGTCATCACCCGGCCCTGGCGCTGCTGCCAGGTGGCGCGCAGCGCGTGCGAGAGCAGCGGCAGGGCGCCCGGGTGCGGGCCGGGCCCGGTGCCGCCTCCCAGGTCGTCCGGGCTGCCGAGGTCCCGCAGCAACAGTTCGACCAGGCCCGGTTCCAGGACCAGGCCGACCTGTTCGGCGGGGCGGGTGATCGAGGCACGCAGCTCGGCGGCGTTCATCGGGGGCAGGGCGAGTGAGCCGTGGGTGAACACCGGGGCCAGTTCGGGGTGTTCGAGGCACCGCCCGCAGAAGTCGGCGCGCACGCCGAGCAGGACGGCTACCGGCAGCTGGGTGGGTGGCGGAAGGGTAGGCGGTAGCTGGGCGGGCGGTCCGACGGTTGCGGGGAGGGGCGGGGGAACCGCCAGGGCGTGCAGCAGGCGGACGAAGGCGCGCCGCTCGGTCTCGTCCGGGCAGAGGGTGAAGGTCTCCTCGAACTGGTCCATCGCCAGCACCAGCCCGCCCGGTGCCCCACCGCCCGTCGCCTCCGGCCCGGCGGCCGGCCCCTGCCAGGCGCGGCCGAGTGCGGTGCGGATCGTCCCGGCCGCCTCCTCCGGGGAGTCGCGAACCTGAGTAACCGTCAACTGCGGTACCACGCCGCCGAGAGCCGACTCCAGGGCCCGCAGCAGCGCGGCGATCGGACGGGCGGTCGGCGTGCCCGTCACGACCGGCCAGTCGGCGCAGTCGGGGCGGCCGCCGGCCGGCCGGGGCCCGCCGAGCGCGGTGCCCTCGCGCTGAGGTCCGACGAGCGGCCCATCGCGCAGTGCGCCGTCCCGCAGTGCGCCGTCCCCCAGCGCGGGCAGCAGACCCGCCATCAGAAGTGAGGACTTGCCCGCGCCGGAGGGCGCCACGAGCGCGACCGGGCCGTGGCCGATCCGTTCGGCGAGCCGGTCCAGCAGTGCGGTGGTGACCGCCTCCCGGCCGAAGAACCAGCGGGCCTCGCGCGAGCCGAACGCCGCCAGCCCGGGGTACGGGCACTCGGGCCGGACGGTGTCCGACTCCGCCGCCCGCGACTGCGGTCGGCCCGGAGCCGGGACTGCCGTCCGGGCTGCGGCCGCGCCCACCAGCCGGAGCAGTACGCCGCCGCTCCGCAGGGCCTCGTCGCAGCGGCGGGCCACGTCGGGGGTGGCCGGCTTGGTGCCGTTCTCGATCTTGCTGAGATAGCCCTTGCTGTAGTGGATCAGCCGGGCCAGCTCGCTCAGCGAGACCTGCCGCGCTGCCCGCAACTCCCTCAGTCGGGCGCCGAACTCGCACTCCGCGCCTGTCGGTCCGGCCTGCGCCGTACCGTTCCCGCCCGCCTCCGGTCCCCGCTCCATACGTACCCCTGCGGTCCTCGCCCGGACCCGTCCGCCGATCGGGTCCTCGGTGTGGCACCGTCAGACTACGTTCGGTAGTCGTCGCCGGGAGAACCTGCGCGGGCATCAACCACCCCCGGGGAGTGGCGCTGTTGGAAGGTCGGCCCGTTCGGGGGAAGGAGTCGAGGGGATTCGTCGTACGTCCAGTCGGCAATCGGCAGTCTGTGCTGACTGTGGGTCAGAGCGGCAGCAGGTCAGGGCGCTTGGCCTCGATGTGGTCACCCGAGGACTCACCGCGCAGCCGCCGGCCGACCCAGGGGAGCAGGAACTCGCGGGCCCACTGGATGTTCTCCCGGCGGAGGTCGGCCGGGGACGGGGTCGGCTGGTAGGGCCACGGCGCCTCGGGGTCGTCCACCGCGAGGCCGAGGGCACGGGCGGCGAGCAGGGCGACGCGCTGGTGCCCCTCCGGGGAGAGGTGCAGGCGGTCCTCGCTCCAGGCGCGGCGGTCGTGCACCGCGCGCAGCGACCAGAGGTCTGCGACCCGGCAGCCGTTGCGGTCGGCGATCGCCCGCAGGTGTGCGTTGTAGGTCGCGATCTTGCCACGGAGCATTCCGAACACCGGGACGCCGCGGGTGTCGAAGCCGGTGCAGATCAGCAGGGTGTCCACGTGCTCGCGCAGTTCCACCACCGCGGCCTCGAAGCGCGCCGCGATGTCGTCCGGGTCACTGCCCGGCCGAAGGATGTCGTTCCCTCCCGCGCACAGGGTCACCAGGTCGGGCGCGATCCGCCGGACCTGCGGAACCTGCTCGGCGACGATCTGGTCGAGCAGCCGTCCCCGGACGGCGAGGTTGGCGTAGCGGAAGTCGCTGTCGGGGCGGCGCGCGGCCAGCATTCCGGCGAGACGGTCCGCCCAACCGGCGAACTGGCCGTCCGGGCCTGGGTCGTTGAGGCCCTCGGTGAAGCTGTCCCCGAGGGCTGCGTAGGAGCTGAGGTCAAGGGTCTCCTGGTAGTCAGCCATGACTGCAATAGTTCACTGCATGAAGTGACCTACGCCACCGTAGGTGACCCTGTACGGGGCGTGATCTCGACCACGCCCCCTCCGGTCCGTGAAAACGCACTCGCGCGGGGGGCGGGAACGCTGCCCGACGGGCCGGCCCGCTCGACCCGGCCGGGCAGCAGATCGAGTGCCCGGCACCGACTCAGTCACCCGAAGCGATGGCACGGCATCGCGATGCGCACGTAGGCACCTGCGGTTCAATCGCCGCACTCCACATCGCAGTGATCTTCCTCCGGCTGAAGCCGCGGTCCGTAGGGCACTGCCGGTCCGGACGGGGTCGCCGTCAGGTGCGAATGGAGCGTCGTTACGCTGTCCGCCATGGCTAGAACCCGACTGTACCGAAGCGGCAACCTGATACTCGAGGACTTCCCTGCAGAGGACATCTCCGAGTACGTCTCCGACCCCTCGGCGATGGTGTGGCTCGATCTGTGCGCACCGACGCCCGCCGACTTCGAGATGATCAGTGAGGAATTCGGCCTGCACGCTCTGGCGGTCGAGGACGCCCGGCACGACCACCAGCGCCCGAAACTGGACTGCTACCGCACCCACTCGTTCCTCAGCGCCTACGCCGTGACCACCGACGCCGGGAGCGGGGAGCTCAGCGCGACGGAGATCTCGGTCTTCATCACAGACAACGCGCTGATCACCATCCACAAGGACGACTCGTTCGACGTCGAGCAGGTGGTCGCTCGCTGGGACAGCAACCCCGACCTGGCCAAGCACGGCGTGGGCTTCTTGGTCCACGGACTCCTCGACGTCCTGGTGGACGGCCACTTCGACGCCGTGCAGGAGTTGGACGACCGGATAGAGGAGGTCGAGGACATCCTCTTCGAGGACGGCAGCCGGGAGATCGAGTCGGTCCAGCGCAGGTCCTTCGAACTGCGTAAGAGCCTGGTGAAGCTGCGCCGGGTCGTCCTGCCGATGCGCGAGGTCGTGAACACCTTGCTCCGCCGCGACCTGCACATCGTCCACGAGCCGCTGATGCCCTACTTCCAGGACGTCTACGACCACGTCCTGCGCGCCACCGAGTGGACCGAATCCCTGCGGGACATGATCACCTCTGTCATGGAGACCAACCTCACCATCCAGAGCAACCGAATGAATCTGATCATGAAGAAGGTGACCAGCTGGGCGTCGATCATCGCGGTGCCCACCGCCATCACCGGCTTCTACGGACAGAACGTCCCGTACCCGGGTTTCAACGCCGAATGGGGCTTCGTCGCCTCGACCGCACTGATGGTGGTCCTGTCCATCGGCCTGTACATCAGCTTCAAGCGGCGGGACTGGATCTGAACCGCCCGCTCCACCGAACCGGACGACCGGGCGTACGTCGTCGTTCCCGTGCTCGCTGGGATGCCCCGCTCGCCGTCGGTCGGCCGACGGGTGCACGGCACTTGGGCTGGTGCAGGCCGGCCCAGCGGCCGCGGGCGTCTCCGCGCGGCGCTGCGAGCTGTGAGGTGAGCAGCAGCTCCGACGAGCCGCGGGTGATCTCACTCAGCAGCTCAGGCGGCGCCGACAGCAGGTCCTGTCCGTGCCCGTCCCGGAACTCGTCGAGCCGCCGGCAGACCGCCACGTCCACACGCTGCTCCGCGTACTGGCGCAGCATCACCCCGGCCCGTCGCGAGCTGAGCCGCGCCGATCCTCCCGGGCTCACTGCCTGCCGTGATCGGGAACCGCTCTGCCCGCACACCGAACGGCTGCCCTTCTGCGCCGTAGGCCGGCGCACGCCGAGGCATCCTGTGGGGCTGGGTATCAGTGCGGGAGCGCCTGGTAGAGGCCGCGGCCGGTGCGCTGGGCCTTGGACGCCTTTACCGCCCGCTCGAGGCTGGTGCGTACGGCGTTGACACCGGCGGGGGTGGTCTCACGGCCCAGGGCCTCGGCGACCTGTGCGGCCCGGACCGGTTCCTTCACCTCGGCCAGGTAGGCCAGGACACCGGTGGACAGCCCCGGGGCGCGCTTGCGTGCCGGGACCGGCTCCGACGTAGCGGTCGTGGCCGCCCTCGCCGAGGCCTTGCGGCGCGGTGCATTCCGCGACTTGGCCGGGGAGACGGCCTTCTTGCGGGCGGTGGCCGGCCTGTGTCCGGACGCTGCCGCTGCGTCCGCGGTGGCCTGCTCGCCGTCCGGTTCCGCTGCCGGTACCGCCGGCGGCGGGGCGTGGTCGGCCGTCCCACCCTCGGACGACGGGACGGCGGAAAACGCCTGCAGGGCGCGCAGTGCGTCCCGCGCCGCCTCCAACCGGCCGCTGACGGCGGCCAGTTCCGCCTCCAGCCGCTGCTGGTGCTGCTCGAGCTCAGGAAGCTCGGCACGCAGGGCGGCGATGGTGGACGTCACGCTGATGTGGGTGTCTGCGTTGTGTGCCAAGGGTGCTCCTCTTGGTGTCCCGGACGCGACCGGCCGCATGGGTTACGGTCAAACTGTACGGTGAAAACGGGCAGTTCGTCCCTGTAATGCTCGAATGCCAACCTCCAGGGCTGGATGCGTCGTGGTTGACGGCGTGTGGTGCCCGCCCATCAGTTGCCGCAGTTCCCGGGGCGGGGCCGCAGCCGGGTCCCGGGTCATCGGAGTGGGCATCGCGACGGGCACGCGGCGGTGTCAGGCTCTCCACCGGTCCCGTAGGGCGCGCGGCAGGGAGGCGCTCCACCATTTCCGCGGTCCCGCCCTGGCCGAGTTCTTCCGGGCCCAGGCCGCCTCCCCGGCGCACGCCTTCTGCCACTTCGACATCGCCGCGACCCGTCTGGCGCCCATCGGAGCCTGGATGTTCCACCGCGCCCGGATGCGCCACCCGCTCGGCCGCCACGACGGCGTCGCCTCCGCACAGCGTGCGCACGGCGACGAAACCCTGCTGCGCGCCGCGGCCCAACCCGGCATCCGACCACTGCTCTACGAGCCACGCGCCGTGGCGAACCCGTTCTGCACCACGCTGCGCCCGGTCATCGGCGTTCGCCCGCACCTGGAGGCGCCGCTTCGCCTGGCCCTCGGGCGGGCCGCCCGCCGACCGGTCGGCCCGGAGCAACTCGCCGAGGCCACCCGGTGACGCCCGCCGTACCGCTCGCGCTGCTCGGGCTGGTCGACGCGGCGTTCAGCGGCTTCCGCGCATACGCCGGCCGCGACGCCCGCATCCGCAAACACCGAGCCACCGCCCGAGCCGCCCTGCGCGGGCTGATCGTTGGGGCCGTCCTGCTGCTCGCCCCCGCCCTGACCGCCGCCCTCCTGTTGCTGAGCGCGTCCGACCAGTCCAGGACGTACGACGCCCTGGCCTCCGGCGGCCTCGGCTACCTGCTGCCGCTCACCGTCTACGCCACCGCCGTACTGCTCTCGCTGGCCGTCTACTTCCTCCTGCCGTTCCGCGCCAGCACCCTCGCGATGGTCGTCGGCCTCGGCCCGCTGACCCTGCTGCGCCCGGTCGCCATCGCCGCCGCCTGCCTCGGCGCGCTCCTCAACGGCGGCGGTGGGCCCGCCCTGCTGCTCGGCGCGGTCGCGGGTGCCGCTGTGCTGTGCGTCGAACCCGCGGTGCACCGACGCTGGTATCGCCAGGTGTTGTGAAGGACTGCGGACGCGGTTTGGTAGGGCCGACGGTGCGGCCCGCCCGGACCGCGGTCCGGCCGGGCCGTCAGCGGTGCGCCGGGATGCTCAGTTCCGGTCCTGGCCGTGGATGTCGTTGGTCGCCTCGATCTGCTTCCAGGAGCGCGGTTCCTTGACGGAACCCTTGGCCGCCGCCGCGGGCTTCGCCAAGGCGGCCGTCGAGGCGGCCGGCTTGGCGGCGGTGTAGAGCCAGGTCTGGAACAGGTCGCCCAGCTTCTTGCCGGAGATGCGTTCCGCCAGCGCCTGGAAGTCCGCGACGGTCGCGTTGCCGTAGCGGTGCTCGGCCGGCCAGGCCCGCAGGATCTGGAAGAACCTGTCGTCGCCGACCGCGTTCCGCAGCGCCTGGATGGCAGCCGCGCCCCGGTCGTAGACCGCGGGGTGGAACTGGTTGGCCGGGCCCGGGTCGCCGGGCTTGACGGTCCAGAACGGATCGTCCGCCGGGTGGGTGGCGTAGAGGTAGTCGGCCAACTCCTGGGCGGTGCCCTCGCCCTCGTGCTCGGACCAGAGCCACTGGGCGTACCGGGCGAAGCCCTCGTTCAGCCAGATGTCGCTCCAGCGCTTGAGCGAGACGCTGTCGCCGTACCACTGGTGGGCCAGCTCGTGGACGACCACCGAGGGGTTGGCGCCACCCGCGAACTGCGCTGGGCTGTAGAAGACGCGGGTCTGGGTCTCCAGCGCGAAGTGGGTGTTCACATTGGGGACGTAGCCGCCGAGCGCGCTGAACGGGTACGGGCCGAAGACGCCGCTCAGCCAGTCGGCCAGCTCGCCGGTGCGCTCCACGCTGGCCCGGGCGGAGCCGTCGTTGTCGCCGAGGTCCCTGCTGTAGGCGTTGATGACGGGAAGCCCGCCGGAACTGGTCTGCGTGGTGACGTCGAACCTGCCGATCGCGAGGGTGGCCAGGTAGGTCGCCTGCGGTTTGTTCTCACGCCAGTTGTAGCGGGTCCAGCCCAACTGGGAGGAGGACGAGGTGAGTACACCGTTGCTGATCGCCTGGGTGCCTTCCGGCACCAGGACGGAGACGTCGAAGGTGGCCTTGTCCGAAGGGTGGTCGTTGCTGGGGAACCACCACCAGGCCGACTCCGGCTCTCCGGCGGCCACTCCGCCGTCCGGGGTGCGCAGCCAGGCGGTGAAGCCGTAGCGGGAGACCTTGGACGGCACGCCCGAGTAGCGCACCACCACCGTGGCGTTGGAGCCCTTGGCCAGCGGAGTGGCCGGCGTGATCTCCAACTCCTGCTCGCCGGTGGCGGAGAACCTCGCGGGGTGGCCGTTGACCAGCACCTCGCTGACGTCCAGGGCGAAGTCCAAGTTGAAGCGGGAGAGGTCCTGGGTGGCGGTGGTGAGCAGGGTCGCGGTGCCCTGCAGTTCGTCCGTCGAGGGCTGGTACTTCAGCCGCAGGTCGTAGTGGGACACGGTATAGCCGCCGTTGCCGTACGTCGGGTAGTACGGGTCGCCGATGCCTGGATCGCCGGGCGTCGGGGCGGCGGCCGACGCGGGGTTCGCCAGGAGCAGCAGCGCGGCGCTCACGGCTGGGATGATCATCCTCTTGCGCACGGATCCTCCGGTGCGTTGGGTGGACGGGATCCTGACGGTAAGTCGGATCCATCTCCCGTCGTGGCAGGGTTCACGCGTGCCGTTATGAAATGTTCATGCGGAGCAACGGGGGGTCGTACAGGGTTGACCGGCCGCCATCCGGCTCAGTCGTCGGCAGGTCGACTCACGGTCCGTCGGCCGGTCGGACTCACGACTCGTCAGCCGACCGGGCCGTAGGGTCCGTCGTTTTGCAGGCGCAGGGTCCACAGGGCCTATGACCCGTCAGTCGACCACTCCGTCGAGGTAGACCCAGGCGCCGTCCACCCGGACGAAGCGGCTCAGCTCCTCCATCACGCCCTCCTCCCGTCCCTCCGCGTAGTGCGCGCGGAACCGGACCGTCCCCTCGCTGTGGAACGGGCCGCCGTCGGAGGTCGCCAGGATCTCCAGCCGCACCCAGCGCAGTCGCGCGTCGAGATCGAGCCGTGCGGGCCGGGTGTCCGGGTGCCAGCTGCGCAGCAGGTATGCCTCGTCCCGGACGGCGAACGCGCTGAACCGCGAGCGCATCAGCGCCTCCGCCGTGGTGGCCACCGCCTCGCCCCGGTGCAGCCGACCACAGCACTCCCCGTACGGGGCGGGCAGGCCGCAGGGGCAGGGCGAGGTGCTGGAGGCCACCGGGGAGGCGGCCGCCGCGGACCTGGCCGAGGGCTTGGCGGCGGACCTGGCCGCGGACTTCGAGCTGCGTCGGGACATGGCCCCCATTCTGCCCGGTCGCGACACCCGCCAGTGACGGCCGTCAGGCCGTGCGCTCGCCCTCCGGCGCGGAGGCCCAGGTCCAGGTGGCAGGCCGGGGGCGGTCCGGGAGGTCGGCCCGGCCGGTCGACCAGAGCAGGGCGCGCCAGCGGTCCCCGTCCGCCGGGGCACCCGGGAACAGGCGCGCCAGCACCCGGTCGCACAGGTCGGCGGGCGGTGTCCAGGCCAGGCCCAGGCCCTCGGCCATGTCGTGTGCATGGAGCAGCGTCTCGGCCACCCCCATCGCCGCGAAGCCCTCCGGATCGGCGATCCCCCGGCTGTGGTACGCCCGGACCTGCGGCGAGGTCGTCGCCACCATGGCCGCCAGCAGTGCCGCGCCGGCCTCGAGCACCTGGAGCAGCCCGGCCAGGCCGGCCGCGCGGTCGGCGAAGACGGAGTTCCGCGGGCCGCCCGGGCGCTCCCTCGCGCAGCGGAACGGGACATAGCCGTCCAGCGGGGGAGCGGTGGGACCGAGCTGTGCCGCGTAGGAGAACAGGTCGTCGGCCAGGTGCTCGGCGGTCTCCCAACAGTCCCAGTCCAGCGAGCCCGCCTTGACGGACCAGCCCTGCTCCGCCTCGGGTCCGCGGCGCAGCACGGTCAGCGCGAGGCTCATGGCGAGTCGGACGTCGGACGCGGTGACGGGCTGTCGGGCGGATCGATCGAGTTGCGTCATGCGGCCGACCGTACCAACCGCGCATGACACTCGGTCATCTGTCCGCCCCCGCACAGCCACTCCACCGTTCGGGCCGGCGACTTACCCACTTCGGCGGACGCCCTGCTGATCGGCTGGGTCGGCTTCAGCGCCTTCGCCGTCTGCGGCATCGCACTGGCCGTTGCCGCCCGCTCGTACTGGCAGCGCACCCGCCCAGGCTGCCGGGCCGGGGAGGGCGCGCTGACGGCGTGAGCCGAACCGTCCTGACGGCCGGCCGCCTGGTAGCCTCCGGTCCCGGGGTGGGAAGGCCGGGTTGGAGCCCTGGCCGGTGGCTTCGGGGGAGGGAGCAGCGATGGACGCCGTCCTCGCGCTGGTGCTCGGATTGGGTGGCACGGGGCTGACAGCCGTGTTCCTGCTGCTGCGGCGCGAGCGCCGCCGCAGTGGCGGTGATGATCCGGTGGGCCTGCTGATCGAGCGGCGGCGCACGGCGGAGGCCGCCCACCAGCGGCGGATCTACTCCAGCTGGGCGGTCCACCACGGGAACGGATTCGTCCACGGCGACCCGTACAGGCCCAACTCCTAACGCTGGCAGGCGACTTCCATCCGTAGTCGCCTGCGGTCCCGGCTGCGCTCGGTGGCGCATGTCGCGCGATTCCCGACCGTGCCGCGCCGCTGGCGGGAGGGTTCGCTCGTCATCGCCCGGGGCGCTGCGGACGCCGCCCGCGCCGTCCGACTCGCGGTGACCGGGTTCCAGCCGCGGAGTACGGGCGATCGGACCCGGGCAGCGGGGACGCTGCCCCTGGCAGTGGGAATGTCCAGAGTTCAACGTTTGTTCGTGGGGTAGTACGGCGTCTGGTAGGACAGACAGAACCGGGACCGGCATCCGAAGGAGAGTCCGATGCCCGCAATCACCGTTTCCGACATCAGCGCCCTTCCCCGCATCCCCGGCCCCGACCGCACCGTCCTCGCGGAGCGGCCGGTGGTGTCGGTGACCACCGCACCCAGCGGTCTGGAGGGGGAGGGCTTCCCGGTCAGGCGTGCCTTCGCCGGCGTGAGCCTGCGGGACCTGGACCCGTTCGTCCACATGGACCAGATGGGTGAGGTCCAGTACGCGCCGGGTGAGGCCAAGGGCACCCCGTGGCACCCCCACCGCGGGTTCGAGACCGTCACCTACATGATCGACGGCATCTTCGAGCACGCCGACTCCAACGGCGGCGGTGGCGTGATCACCAACGGTGACACCCAGTGGATGACCGCCGGGAGCGGCATCCTGCACATCGAGGCGCCGCCGGAGCACCTGGTGGTCTCCGGCGGGCTGTTCCACGGCATCCAGCTGTGGGTGAACCTGCCGAGCGCCAACAAGTGGAACCCGCCACGCTATCAGGGCATCGAGGGCCGCGAGGCCGTGCTGCTGGCCTCGGCGGACGGCGGAGCGCTGGTCCGGCTGATCGCCGGGGAGGTGGCCGGCCACACCGGTCCAGGGGCCACCTTCACGCCGATCACGATGATCCACGCCACCGTCGGCGCGGGAGCCGAGCTGGCCCTGCCCTGGCGGCCGGACTTCAACGCCCTGGTCTACGTGCTGGCCGGCCGGGGGACGGCGGGTCCGCTGGCGGCCCCCGTGCACACCGGGCAGCTGGTCGTCTTCGGGGCCGGCGATCTGCTGACCCTGGCCGCGTCGCAGCAGGACAGCCGTACGCCCGAGCTGGAGGTGCTGATCATCGGTGGTCGGCCGATCCGCGAACCGGTGGCCCACTACGGCCCGTTCGTGATGAACACCGAGGCGGAACTGCGCCAGGCGGTCGAGGACTACCGGGCGGGCCGGCTCGGCGTCATCCCGGCGACGCACTTGCCGCACGGCGCCTGTGGCGGCACCAGGCCGGCCCGGGACTGAGCCGGTACGGCCCCGCTCCGGGCCCGGGACGGACCCACTCCCGATCAGGCCCGCTCCGGCTCCCGCTCCGGGCCCGGTCCGGAGCGGGGCGTGCGCCTCGACGGAAGTGGATCCGTCCGGTGACCGAAGCGCGAGGGCCGGGTCAGGACCGCCCGGCAGCGGAGTACGGCGGCGGGGCGGCGGCCGGGCCGGTGCCCCAGCGGCCGGGGGCGGCGGCGAGCCGGTAGTCGAGCAGCACGCCGTGGGCGAGGGCGGAGTGGCTGAGCCAGGTGCGCTGCCAGGGAAGGCCGTTGACTCGCAGGCCGACGGTGTAGCGGTGGTCCAGGTCGGCTCCCGGTGCGGAGATCACCACCGTGCCCCCCTGGCGGCCGCGGTACGGTCCGACGGTCAGGGCGGCGAGCGGGAACTGCGGGGTGGTGAGTAGATAGGTTCCGGTGCCGGGGGCGCCGGGGTAGAGCCCGAGGGCGGTCAGCACGTACCAGGCGGACATGGCGCCGAGGTCGTCGTTGCCGGTGACACCGTTGGGGGTGTCGGTGAACAGGGTCTCGGCGGCCCGGGTGACGGTCGCGGTGCGGTCGGGGCGGCCGGTCCACAGGTAGAGGTACGGCGCGAGCAGGTCGGGTTCGTTGTCGGGGTCGTAGGTGGTCCGGCCGAAGTAGTCGCCGGCGTCGTGGACCCAGGCGGTGCGGGCCGTCCCGGCGGGGTCGGCGAGCAGCCGGTCGTAGGCGAAGAAGGAGTCCAGCCGGGCGGTGGCCGCGTCCCTGCCGCCCAGCAGGCCGATCAGTCCGGCCACGTCCTGGGGCACCGACCACAGGTACTGCCAGCCGCCGCCCTCGTGGAAGGCGGTCCGGCCGCCGTCGCCGTGCTCGAAGCCGGAGACCGGGTCGAAGGGGGCCACCCAGCTGCCGTCCGGGTTGCGCGGGCCGAAGAAGCCGGTGCTCGGGTTCCACAGCGTGCGGTAGCTCCGGCCCCGGGCGGTGAGCAGCGCGGCGTCCGCGTGGTGGCCGAGGGCCTCGGCCATCAGGGCGAGGGCGGCGTCGGCCGCCGCGTACTCGAGGGTGGCGGAGGCCGGGTGCTGGCAATCGTCGTCCTGGCCGTGCTTGCCGCGGCAGTCGGGGAGGTAGGGCAGGTAACCGAGCGCGGCGTACCGGGGGTTGCCGCTGCGCCCGCTGAACTGGGAGTCGGTGGGCGGTACTTGGGTGACGTACTGCCACAGTGCCCGGTAGGTCTCCTCCTCGTGCCCGGCGAGCAGGCCCTTGGACCAGCCGTCGACCAGGAAGGGGGTGACCGGGTCGCCGGTCATCACCCCGGTCTCGCTGTTCTCCAGCCACCATCTTGGCAGCCAGCCGCCCTCGCGGTGGACCGCGAGCAGGGACAGGTCGATGTCGCGGGCGACCTCGGGGGTGAGCAGTTCGAGCAGTTGGTTCTGGGTGCGGGCGGTGTCCCAGAGCGAGAAGTTGGCGTACGGCGTCCAGTCGGTCGCGGTGCGGACCTTCCCGTCGGCGCCCGGGTACCGCCGGTCGACGTCGCCGATCAGGTTGGGGTGCAGCAGCGCGTGGTAGAGCGCGGTGTGGAAGGCCGTCCGGTGGTCGAGGTCCGAGCCGCCGATCCGGACCGCGCCCAGCCGCCGGTCCCACTCGGCGGTCAGCGCCCGGCGGGTCCGGTCGAAGTCGTGGCCGCTGGTCTCCGCCGCCAGGTTGCGGCGCGCGCCGTCGAGGCCGGTGTAGGAGAGCCCGACCTTGACGACGACTTGGCGCTCCTCGGCGTTCGCACCGGTGTCCGGGGCATCGCCGGTGCTACTGGTCGCGAAGGTGAGCCAGCCGCCGCTGCCGTGGCGGCCGTCCCCGGCGGAGTCCCGGGAGCCGGGGGAGAGGGTGCCGCCGCGCCAGGTGCCGAAGGAGGTGAAGGGGCGGCTGAAGGAGGCGGTGAAGTAGAGGGTGTGGTGGTCACTCGTGCTGCCGCAGAACCGGCCGTCCGTCACCAGGCCCTCGACGGTCCGATCGCCGATCACATGGAACTCCGAACTGTCCACCGGCATACCGGCCTTGCCGGTGTTGACCAGCACATTGGCCTGGCGCCCCGCCGGGAAGACGTAGCGCTGCCAGCCGGTGCGCGCGGTGGCGGTCAGCTCCGCGGTCACGCCGCTGTCCAGGCCCACCCGGTAGTAGCCCGCCGACGCCTGCTCGTCGCGGTGGCTGAAGTGCGCGGCGTACTCGGCCGGTTCGGAGGTCGTCACCGGGCCGGTGGTGGGCAGGATCGGGACCTCGCCGTTGACGCCGCAGCCGGCCCCGGAGAGGTGGGTCTGACTGAAGCCCGTGATGGCGGCGTGCTCGTAGGAGTAGCCGGAACCGGAACCGCCGGGGGCGATGGTGTCCGGGCTCGGCTGGGCCATGCCGAAGGGCGCTGCCGGGCCGGGGAAGGTTCTGCCACCGCCCCGGGTGCCGATCAGCGGGTCGACCAGCGCCGACGGCCGCTCGGTCGGCGTGGGCGCGGCGGATGCCGGTACGGCCGGGGTCAGGGTGGCGGCCAGCAGCACGGCGGAGCACAGGGCCCTGCGGAGGCGGCGGCGTGGGCGGCTGTGCGACGGCATGGCTCTCCCTGCGGGTGGTCGACACAGTGTGACGGTTCGATCCTGCCCTCAACGGGGGCTGAGGCTGCGGCCGTACACGCCCGTAGATGTGACGATCGATCAGGTGGAGCCGCTGCCGGGGTCGGTAGGCGGTGGCCGGCGAACGGGTGGTCGGGGCCGGTGCGCGGCAGCCGATGGATACGCACAGTGAGTTACAGCCGTGTTACCAGATGTCTTGATCTTGCGTGAGGAGACGATTACCATACGTATGGTTGCTCCGGGCAACTATCTTGGCGGAATGGGGTCATGGGGATTCCCGTTCTCCTCTGTGGGGCCGTCAAGCCCGGAGTCATCGAACCGAGCACAGTCGGCGCAGGGGCTCGTGTGCCGACGCCTGGAGGGGAATGACGTATGACCAGCAGCACGCAGACATTCCGGAGCTACGTCGAGCGGAACCTGGACGCGCTCGGGGAGCAGCCCGACCAGGAGGCGGTCGTCCACGAAGGGCGGCGCGTCACCGCGGGTGAGCTCCGCGATCTCGTCTACCGGACGGCCCGGGTCCTGCAGGAGCGCGGGATCGGCCGCGGCCAGACCGTGACCCTGCTGAGCGGCAACCTGCCGGAGACGATCGCCGCACGCTACGCGGCCAACCTGATCGGCTGCCGGATCAACCACCTGTACAACAAGCTCTCGGTGGACGTCCAGGCCGCGATCGTCCGTGATGTCGAGACCGTCGCCCTGATCGTCGACCCCAGGCTGGCCGAGCGGGCGGCCGAGCTGACCGCCCGGGTCGAGGTGGAGCACGTCCTGGTTCTCGGGCCCGCCAAGGAGGCCGAGAACCTGCTGGAGCTGGCGGCCGGGCGGTCGGCCGAGCCGTTCGGCGGTCTGGCCCGACCCGAGGACATCTGCTCGATCCGCCACACCGGCGGCACCACCGGCCACCCGAAGGGGATCTGCGCCACCTTCGAGCAGGTGAGCGACATCCGCTCGCAGCTCAGCGAGGTGCAGCAGGAGAAGCACCGTCAGCTGGTCTGCACCACGCTCGCGCACGCGGCGGGCCAGCTGGTCGACCTCACCCTGTCCGCCGGCGGCACCGTGGTGCTGCTGGAGGACTTCGAGCCCGCCGAGGTGCTGGCCGCGATCGAGCAGGAACGGATCAGCCGGCTCTGGTTGCTCCCGCCGCTGCTGTACCAGCTGCTGGACCACCCCGACATCGAGCAGCGCGACACATCCAGCCTGAGCAACCTGGTCTACGGCGGCTGCCAGGCCTCGCCGGTCCGGCTGGCCGACGCGGTGCGGCGGCTCGGCTCGGTGCTGTTCCAGTTCTACGGCCAGAACGAGGCCGGTGGCATCAGCGCGCTGACCGCCGAGGATCACGACCCCGAGCGGCTCGACCGGCTGCGCTCCGCCGGCAAGGTGCTGCCCGGTGTCGAGGTGGCGATCCGGGACGAGGCGGGCAACGACCTGCCCGCGGGGGAGCTCGGCGAGATTTGCGTCCGCTCCGGCAGCGTGATGCAGGGCTACTGGAAGCAGCCGGAGCTGACCGCCGAGATGCTGCGGGGTGGTTGGCTGCACACCGGCGACCTCGGCCGGCTGGACGAGGACGGCTTCCTGACGATCGTCGACCGGCTCAAGGACATGATCATCGTGGTGGGCGGCCACGTCTACACCACCGAGCTGGAGGACCTGCTCAACTCCCACCCCCAGGTCCGGCAGAGCGCCGTCTTCGGGGTTCCCGACGCCGACCGGATGGAGCGGGTGCACGCCGTCGTCGTACCCGTCCCGGGTGGTGCGGTGGACGAGCAGCAGCTGCGCGAACTGGTGCTGCGCGAGCGGGGTGCGATGTACGAACCGGCCCGGATCACCTTCGCCTCCGAGCTGCCGCTGACCGATGTCGGCAAGCCGGACAAGAAGGCGCTGCGGCAGGCCGCCCGGGAAGCCGCGGTCTGACCGCCCGCGGCGCTCCCCGTCGCCCCGGCCGCGGGGAGCGCCGGATCCTGAAGCAGCGCCATGTACACGGCGCATGACAGTCGGTAGCGTCATCCTCTGTCGACCGGCTTGCAACGGAGGGTGGTCATGGATCGCGAGAAGCCCCCGCGCACGATTCACGGCAGGGACACGTTCGTCATCGACCCGGAGGACGACGAACAGGAGTGCTCCCGGCCGTGCTGCCGCCCGGCGGATCCACCACCGCGCTGGGGGCAGTGGCTGCGCCGCTCGTAGTGCGGGTCCGCCCATCGCCGGACCTCAGGCCGGGTGGCACAGCCCCTGCCGTGAGAACTCCCGTCCCGCCCTGGGGACATGACATCGACCCAGTCGCTCGGTTCGCCATCGGCGGCCGATGTCGTGCGATGCCGGCCGCCTCGTCCGCAACGGGATGATGCCGGCCGCCTCGTCCGCAACGGGATGATGCCGGCCGCCTCGTCCGCAACGGGATGATGCCGGCGGTCGGCCGTGACCGGATCGGTCCGCTCCCGGACCTGATGCGGCCTGTCGAGGGTCCATCGGCGCCGACCAGACTTGGGGACATGAACCGAGCACTGATCGTTGTCGATGTCCAGGAGTCCTTCCGCGCCCGTGCGCTCTGGGAGACCGTATCCAACCCGGAGATCGCACACCAGGTGGACCGCCTGGTCCGACTCGCCCGCCAGGCGGGCGACTTGGTGGTCTGGGTGCTGCACTGCGAACCCGGCACCGGCAACACCTTCGACCCCGAGCGCGGCCACGTCCGGCTGATGGCGGAGCTGGAGCGCCAGGACGGGGAACCGCTGATCCACAAGACCTCGCACAACGCCTTCACCACGACCAACCTGCAGCAACTCCTCACCGAGCACGGCATCCGCGAGCTCACCCTGTGCGGCCTGCGCACCGAGCAGTGCGTGGAGACCACCACCCGCCTCGCGAGCGACTTCGGTTACCGGGTCACCTTCGTCACCGACGCAACCGCCACCCACCCCATCCCGCACCGCGACGCCCCCGCCGACCTCACCGTCACCGAACTGCTCGCGGACCCGCGGACCCTGGGTGCCGAGGAGATCATCAGGCGGACCGAGTACGCCCTGGCCGGCCGCTTCGCCACCATCGCCACCATCGACGAACTGGAAGCCGCCGCGGCGACTCGGGCATGATGACCGGATCGTGAACCAGATCGCCTTTCTGCTGGTGCCCGGAGTGCACCTGCTGGACCTGGCCGGCCCCGCGCAGGTCTTCTCCACCGCAGGTGACTTCGGGCACCCGTACACGCTCAGCTACGTCGCCGAGCGGACCGAGGTCCCCAGCGCCCAGGGGCTGCCGCTGACCGCCCGGTCGCAGTGGCCCGAACTCGGGCCCGAGGACCTGATCGTGGTGCCCGGCTGGCGGGTGCACCCCCGGGTCGCCGCTCCCGTCATCGGGGAGGGCGTGCTCCAGGCCCTGCGGGACCACCACGCCAGGGGCGGTACCGTCGCCAGCATCTGCGCCGGAGCCGAGGCGCTCGGCCGGGCCGGGCTGCTCGACGGCCGCCGCTGCACCACCCACCACGACGTCCAGGACGAGCTGGCCCGGCACCACCCCGGCGCCGTGGTGGTCCGCGACGTGCTCTTCACCGTGGACGACCGGGTGGTCACCTCGGCCGGCATCGCCAGCGGCATCGACCTGGCCCTGCACCTGGTCGCAACCCGGCACGGCCCCGCGGTCGCCGCCCAGGTGGCCCGGGACATGGTCGTCTACGCCCGGCGAAACGGCGGCGAACCGCAGGCCAGCGCCATGCTCAGGCACCGCTCCCACCTCGACGACACCGTGCACCGCGCCCAGGACATCATCGACACCCGGTTCGCCGAGCCGCTGCCGCTGCCCGCACTGGCCTCGGCCGTCGGGGTGAGCGACCGCACGCTCACCCGGCTCTTCAGCCGCGCCACCGGCGGTCTCACCCCGCTGCGCTACCAGCAGACGCTCCGCCTGGAGCGCGCCGAGCACCTGATCGGCCACGGCGCGACGGTCGACTCCGCCGCCCGCTCGGTCGGCTTCGAGGATGCCCGCATGCTGCGCCGCCTGCGCGCCCGGGCGGGCTGAGCGCCGCTCAGCCCCGTCTGGTGGCGACGGCGAAGACACGGCGGAAGGGGTACACGGTGCCGTGCGGGCCGGCCGGGTACGCCGTGCGGAGTGCATCGCGGTACTCGGTGAGGAACGCGGCGGTGGCCTCGGGGTCGTCGGCCAGCGCGGTGAGTACGGGGCGCAGGGTGGTGCCCTTGACCCAGTCGAGCACCGGGTCCCGGCCGGGAAGCAGCTGGGCGTAGCTGGTCTCCCAGACGTCCACCGTGCAGTCGAGGCCGGCCAGGAGTTCCAGGTAGCCGGCCGGGCTGAGGACGAACTGGCGCCGCTCGCCGGCGTGGTCGGCCAGGCGCCCGCGCCACCGGGCGCTTCGGCAGAGCCCGTCGAGCAGCGTGTGGCTGGGGGCGGCGGACTGGTCGGGGATCTGGAGGCCGAAGGTCCCGCCGGGGGCGAGGGCGCCGATCCAGACCGGCAGCATCTCGGGGTGGTTGGGTACCCACTGGAGGGTGGCGTTGGACACGATCAAGTCCCAGGCCCGGTCGGGGACCCAGGAGGCGGCATCGGCCGGGTGGAACTCGAGGGAGCCGCCGCCGGGGGTGGGACCCGCGAACTCCCGGGCTGCGGCGAGCATTTCGGCCGAGTTGTCGAGGCCGGTGATGTGCGCGGCGGGCCAGCGGTCGGCGAGCAGCGCGGTGACGTTCCCGGCGCCGCAGCCCAGGTCGGCGATCAGCGCGGGGGAGCCCGGTGGCTCGGGGACGCGGGCGAGCAGGTCGAGGAACGGACGGGTCCGGTGGCCCGCGTGGCGCAGGTACTGCTGCGGGTCCCAGGTGGCCTGGCGCATGGCGTGACTCCTTCGGCGGCGATCCCTGCTCCGTCGGCTCCATGATCTGGCAAAATTATCTCGATATCAAGCTTCTTGATGGCGAGATATGGCGAGACATCTTCCCGTGGAGTCCCGTCCAACCGAATCGCCGGGAGTCGTCCAGCCATGGAGTCGGGGCCACCGGGACGGTCCAGGGCTGGTTGGCTCCGGAGGGAGGGTTCGTGCTCGTCCGGCCTCTGCTATCGGCAGGATCAGGGCGTGAGTTGAGCGTCCGTGCGAGGGGCGCGCTGCTCGGGGAGGGGAAGGACCGGGAGGGCGGCAGGGCGGGGCCGTGCCGTTCCGAGGCCGGCTACCGGTTCCGTTCTCAGCCGGCCAGGATCCGCCGCACCTGCGCGGAAACCTCCGCGCAGGTGCGCAGGTCGTCGTGCTCCATGCAGGAGACCTGGACGTTCTCGGCCCCGGCCAGCGGGGCGCTGTGGGTGGGGAGAACCGCTCGCCGCAGGATGACCACGGCGGCTCACGCAGGCCGGTGCCGGGGCGGCCCGGGTCAGGAGAGCAGGGTCGAACCGAGCCAGTCGGAGGGGCCCTTGGCACCGGGGAGTGTGAAGAAGTACCCGCCGCCGGTCGGGGAGATGTAGTCCACCAGTGGTTCCCCGGCCAGCCGCTGCTGGACGGTCTGGAACTGCCGTTCCACGTCCTGCTGGTAGCAGCAGAAGATCAGCCCGACGTCCAGGTTGCCGTCGAGGTCCAGGCCGCGGTCGTAGTTGTAGCCGCGGCGCAGGAACCGCTGGCCGGCCGAGTCGGGGGTGCGCGGGTTGGCCAGCCTGATGTGCGAGTTCATCGGGGTCAGCAGGCCCTGGGAGTCGCTCTGGAAGTCGGGGGCGTCGGACTCCCCGGTACCGTCCAGCGGCGCGCCCGAGTCGCGGCGGCGGCCGATCATCCGTTCCTGCTCGCGCAGCGAGACCCGGTCCCAGAACTCGACCAGCATCCGGATGATCCGCACCACCTGGTAGGAACCGCCCTCCACCCAGGCCGGCTCGCCGTTCGCACCGCCGTGCGTCCACAGCACCGAGTCCGCCACCGTCCGGTCGTCGATCTCGGGGTTGGAGATGCCGTCCTTGAACCCCAGCTGGTTGCGTGGGGTCCCGGACGGACGCGGGGCGGCGTGGAAGCCGTCGGCCTTCCAGCTCGGCTGCATGCCTCCTCGGGTGTGCCGGGTGATGTCGCGCAGCGCGTGCATCACGGTGTCGCGTGAGTCGGCGCAGATCTGCAGCGACAGATCGCCGTGCAGTTCCTTGGAACCGAGCATGTTGTCGTCGGGGAAGACCGGCATCGCCACCAGCTTGGCGGGTTTGCGCGCCGTGAGCCCGTACCGGTCGTCGAACAGCGAGGCGCCGACGCTCACGGTGATCGTCAGCCCGTCGGCCGGCAGCACCGGTCCGAGGATCGCGCTGTCGGTGGGCGGTGAGGCCAGGTCGGTGGCCGGCACCGGGCCGCCCGAGGTCAGCAGCCGGATCCGCTCGGTCAGCGTCCGCAGCAGCTCCGAGAGCCCGGCCCGGTCGGGCGCGATGACGTTGAACGAGACGAAGGACGCCGCGTCCTGCTGCGGCGTGGTGATGCCGGCCTGGTGCGGGCCGTGGAACGGGATCCGCCGGCCGGACGGGCCGGCGGACTGGGGTTCGGCGGCGGCCGCGAAGGCCCCGGCGAGCGCGCCCGCCGTGACGGCGGCGCCCGCGGAGGCTCCGCGCAGGAAGGCACGGCGGGCGAGCGGCGAGCGGTGCTCGGTGGCGGACGGGTCGAGGGCGGTCACGCGTGGTTCCTCGGGGTGAGTAGGTTGGGCAGGACGGCGAGTTCCTCCAGGAGCCGGCCGAGCTCTCCGTCGAGGCGCTGGCGCTGGGCGGTGGTGAGGTTCGCGGACGCCGTCCAGGAGCCGTCCTTGGCCCGGTAGGCCGTCACTTTGCCCTCGAAGTCCGGCAGTTCGCGCTGCAGGCGGTCGAGCAGCGCCGGATCGCGGGGCCGGATCACCGGAGCCAGGATGTCCAGTACCTTCTCGGTGCCCTGGACATTGGCGTCGAGGGTGGCGAGCGTGGTGCCGCTGCCGCAGTCGGCGGTGCCGTTCAGCTGGAACTGCAGCGAGTTCTCCAGGATCTCGTGCACCCGAAGCGAGAGGTCGCCCGGGTCGGTGTCCTCGCTGGGGAAGTCCTGGACCAGTTCGTCGGCGTCCGCCGCCAGCTGCTGGGTGACCGGTCGCAGCCGGTCGGCGTCCCAGCCGTGCCACAGGCCGTACTCCGCGGCGAGGAAACCCGTCCAGCCGGCGGTGTCGACGCCCTGGGGCAGTCCGTTCGCCATGCCGTTCAGGGACTTGTCGAAGTCGCCGAAGGAGTTGTAGGCGGCGCCCAGTCGCTCGTAGTCCAGGTGTGCGGTGAGCCAGTCGGTCCTGGCGGCCGCCAGGTCGCCGCGGGCGATGTCGGCGTCGAGCGTACGGGCTGCGGCCAGTAGTCCGGGCAGGGCGGCCTTGACGTAGTCGCGGTAGGCCTTGACGGGGGCACCCATCTCCTTGTCGGGCATGGGTGGGTAGCCGGCCACGGCGCCGGACGCCTTCCCAACGACCGTCAGCGGGAGGGTGGTGAGCACCGGGCCGCTGGAGAAGACGCAGCGCACCGCGTACTGACCGCCCGTCAGGGTGGTGGCCAGCGGGAGCGTCTTGCCGGGGCCGAGCCAGGGGATCTCCGCGTACGCCAGGCCCCCGTCGGGCGAAATGACGTAGAGCGTGGCGAAGACCTTGGAGTTGTTGGTGACGCTGAACGAGACCGGCCCCGCGGGCAGGTGCTCGGGCGGTGTGCCGCAGGTGCTGGTGTCCACCCGGAGCCTGCCGCCGGGCGGGGCGAGCAGGCTGCTGTCGGCGGGCGCGGAGCCGACCAGTGCGGTGGTGCCCAGCAGGGCCAGCCCGGCCAGTGCGGGGCGGAGCCGGCGGGCGGTTTCGCGCCGTCTGGCTGGGGGCGTGGGGGGAGTTCGCTCCGGCATGGTGCGGTCCTTCGGGCAGGCAGGAGCCCGGCCCCGGGCGGGGAGGCGGGGCCGGGATCCCGGACGGTTCAGTTCCAGATGTCGGTGATCGGCGCGGCGTTGGCGCTCTGGCCGGCCTTCGGCAGACCGTATGCCTGCTCCAGAGTGGCGAGTACGTTGTAGTGGTCGACGGTCTCGCTGTACTGGCCCTGCTGGACGTGGGCGCCGTAGAACACGGTGGGGATCTGGTTGCTCTCGGTGTAGTCGTCCTCGTCCCAGGTGACCACCAGCAGGCTGTTGTTCTGCTGGGCCCAGTTGGCGTAGTCGGAGAGGTTGTTCTGCAGCCAGGAGTCGCCGTCGGCGATGGTGCCGTCGTGCATGTCGTCGTTGAGGTTCGGGATCACGAACGATACGGTGGGCAGCTGGTTGTAGTCCGTGGGGAAGGCCGAGAACGGCTGCTGGTCGGCGGCCGGGATGTTGGTGAAGTTGGCCCACGGGGAGTGCTTGCGCGCGTAGGCGCCCGAGCGGCAGGTGGTGGAACCGGCCTTCGGCAGGTCCTCGGAGTAACCCGCGAAGGTGTTGCCGGCGGCCAGCAGCTCGGAGCCCAGGTTGGCCGCGTTGCCCTTGTTGACCGGGCAGGCGTCGGAGCTGAGCCCGAAGGTGCTGCCGCCGAACAGCGCCATGTAGTTGGGCTCGCTGGGGTGGGTGACGCCGAACGAGGAGGTCATCAACGCACCTTGCGAGGCGAGGGAGTTGATGTAGGGGGCGTCGCTGGTGTCGCCGATGATGTCGTCGAAGGAGTGGTTCTCTTCCATCACCACGACGATGTGCGAGAACGCGGGGACGGACCCGGCGGCCGGTGTGGCGGCGGCCGAGCTGTGCGGAGCGAGGGCAAGGGACGTGGCAAGCGCCGTCGCCGTGGCAACGGCGGACAGGCCGGCGAGACGAGACCTCGAACGCATGGGGACTCCAGGGGAGGATGAGCCGGGGCGTACGCCACGGCTGCTACGGAAGTGGGGGTTTCCGCCGCACGGGCCTCGTGGCCGAACCGCGGACCGGTGCGGGGGTGGCCGGGCGGTCCGCCCGGCCTCGGTGCCGCGTAAAGCATTGGGGCCGTAGGTGCCCTTCAGTTGTCGGTGGACTGGCGAGTCTGTGAACTTAGCGAGGAGACGGAGCGGTGGGGCGAGACCCTGCCTGACCGAAAGTCAACTCGTCTGCGGTGACCGTCATTGCCGGTTGTTTCCGCTGCTTGTGCTTCCTTTGTGCAACCCTGACCTCCGGTCAGGAGGCCCAGCTCGGGCTCACTGGCGGCCGCGGGACCCTCCTTGTCTGCAAGTCCCTTGAATGTGACCAAAGTTGTTTCGGTTCTCGGCCGCCGGAAAATGATGTTGCTGTACCCCGGGAAGCACTGTCAATGGATCGGTACCTGCCAAGTCATCCACAAAGACTCGAGTTATCCACAAAGACTCATCAGAACTCGTCACTGGTGAACGGCAGCCGGTCCGTGTACAGCGCGGCGTCGAGCACCCGGGCCGCGCCCGCCGTGTGCTCCGCCACCAGGCCGGCCCGCACGAGGTCGCCCACCCGGGTGCCGCCCAGGTAGCAGGCCGCCAGATCCCGTACGTCGAGGGAGAGATCGGCGGGTTCGGCACTCGCGCGGTACGACTCACCGCCGGGGCCGGCCGCCAGTCGGAACCGTCCGTTGTTGGCGGGGATCGAACCGTCGCTGACGTCGAGCACCAGATCGACCGGTGCGGCCCAGGAGCGCCCCGTCAGCGCCGCCCCGACGTCCGCGAGCCGTAGCCACAGCGCCGGGAACTCCTGGGTGACGCGCACCTGGTCGCGGTCGGCGGCGATCAGCAGCAGCGGGTCGTCGGCCGGGCGCCCCCAGGCCCGTACCCTGCCGGTGAGGTCGATGCCCGCGAGGTAGCTCCACAGCGCCGCCGCGGCCCGGCCGGTCCCGGCTTCCAGCTCGTAGACCTCGACGACCCCGGGGGAGTCCTCGCCGCCGCGGGTGCGGTAGACCGCGTAGTCGAGCGACGGTCCGTCGCCCAGCACCACCACCCGCGGCGGGCTGAGCTCGTCGTCGTCCTCGTCCTGTTCGGGCAGGATCTGCTCGCGCCACCAGTAGCCGTCCCTGGCCAGGCGGCCGGCCCGCTCCGCCCGGCTCGCCTCGTAACGGGGGCCGAGCACCTCGGGTGCTTCGGCCGGGTCGAGCAGGCGCAGCGGCCGGGGATCGGGTGCGACGCGCAGGTCGAGCGGCCGCCGGGAGTCGATCTCGACCGTGCACAGCCGGGTGGCCGCACCGAACCCGTACCGGCCGTAGATCGCCGCCTCCGAGGCCCACAGGGCGGCGAGCGGCCGGCCCGCGACCGCGCACCGGCGCCACAGCTCGGCGACCAGCTCCGACAGCACCCCGCGACGGCGGTGGGTCGGTGCCACACAGACGAAGGTGAGCCCCGCGCAGGGAAGCCCGCCGCCCGGCACGGAGACCCGCAGCCGGACGGCGGCGAGCAGGCCCACGAGCCGGCCGTCCGCATAGGCGCCGATCCGGTTGCAGCGGAGCAGGAACTTCCGGTGCCTGGCGCGCATTTCGTCGTCGTACGTCTCCAGGAAGACGAGCGAGGCGAGGTCGATGGCGCGGTCAAGGTCGGAGTCGGGCACCTCCCGGATCCGCAGCCGGGAGGAGGACTCGGGCGTGGTGGCGGCCGTCGGCGGAGCTGAGTCGCTCACGGAGGAAATGCTAGTTCGCCACCGGGCCGCCCGGAAACGGAGTCCGCGAGCGGAACGGAGGTCGGCCGCCCGGTGACGCGCCCGCCCACTCATCCGGTGTGCGCCGATCGGGCGCGGCCGAGGGGGTGAGGCCACGCCGTCACCGTCCGGACGGCACGGGCCCCACCGCGATACGCACGGTGGGGCCCGTCGATGCGCCCGTGGAGCGCGGCGGTCAGGTCAGCCGATCGTCGCGGCGTGCGAAGTCTCGGCGGTGAAGCCCCAACTCGGGGCGGTGTCCCAAGGGTTGGGCATGGTGTCGCCGGTCGCGTAGGCGTAGCCGGCGCCGCGGGCGAAGGCGGTGTCCAGTGCGGTCCGCATCCGGGGCTCGTCCGGCACGTTGTAGACCAGGTGCCAGAAGGAGGTTCCGCTCGGGTCGAAGGAAGCGCCCGAGTAGTAGCCCGAGGTCAGGTTGAAGACGTTGCCGCCGAGCCAGCCGCCGCCGGTGTAGTCGGCGTAGCTGCCCTCGTAGGTGACGAAGGTGTCGGCGGTGCGGTGGGCGGGGTCCAGGTAGCAGTCGGCGATCGCGGTACCCGGGTTGTCCACCACCAGGTCCTGTGCGGCCGGGTCGATCGCGTTCATGGCGGTCTGCACGTACTGGCGCAGCGTGAAGTAGTAGTCGCGGGTGCTGTTGGCGGTGCCGCAGTCCCGGCTGACGACGTCGAAGAAGATGCCGTCCACGTGCAGCTTGCCGTCGGCGGTCTTGAGGTAGTTGTCGATGGACGCCTCGACGTCCGCGAGCGGGCGGGTGCCGTTGTCGGTGTGGACGTAGCCGATCACCTTGGTGTGCCCTCCGGCGGCGGTGGTTCCGGCCCGCAGGGTGTCGGCCTGGGCCTGCCAGGCCGGGGTGAACGCGGTGTCGCCGTTGCCGGGGTTGAGGATCACGATCGAGGCGGCCGGGGTGGCGGCCTGCAGGCCGGAGAGCATCGGGTCGCCGGGCCACACGTACGCCGGGACGCCGATCTCCAGGCCCCGGGTGGTGGCCGTCGAGGTGGCGGCGGTGGCGCTGGACGAACCCGCCGTCACGGCGAGTGCGGAACTGAACAGCAGGGCCAGCAGGCCCTTGGTGCGCTTGCGCACGGCATCCCCCTGAATTGATCAACAGTGTCCACATTCTGCCCCATCGACACCCGGCGGGGGAGCCGTCCGGTGGTGCTGGTCCTGGCGGGCCCGCACGGTTGCGAATAGCGTCGATGGCGCACCGCCGTACGGATCCACCCGCCCGAGGGGAGCCGCACCATGGACCACGACCGACCCGCCGAACCCCGCCGGACCTTCACCGGCTACGCCGAAGCGATCCTGGACGTGCTGGCGCGTACCCCCGACCGCCCGGCGCTGACCGCCGCCGACGGCCGGTTGATCCGGGCGGGGGAGTTCCGCGACGGTGTGTACCGGCTGGCGCGCGAGCTGGCCGGCCGGGGGACCGGCCGGGACATGACCGTGTCGCTGCTCACCGGCAACACCCCCGAGGCCCTCGGTGCCCGCTACGCGGCGAACCTGGCCGGCGCGCGGGTGGTCTTCCTCTACGACGGCATGGCCCCCGAGACGCTCGCCCAGGTGGTCGACAGCGTCGACACCAGGATGCTGCTGGTCGACCCCACCCGGTACCGGGACGCCGGGGGACTGCTGCCGCGGGTCCAGGTCCCCGCCGTGCTCACCCTCGGTCCGGGCTCCTTCGGCGAGGACGTCCTGGCGAGCTCCGGGCACCGCGAGCCGGAGCCGTTCGCCGTCCCGGTCGCCCCCGGTGACGACTGGTGCATCCGCCACACCGGCGGCACCACCGGGATCCCGAAGGGCATCCGGATGGCCCACGGCCCGTACCGGCGCAACATCGCCATGCCGCTCACCGGAGCGGGCGACCCACCCCGCTTCCTGGCGTGTACCGCGATCGGCCATCTCGCGGGTGTGCTCGCCGACATGACGCTGTTCCAGGGTGGGTCGGTGGTCCTGCGGTGGGCCTTCGATCCGGGTGACGTGCTCGCCGCGATCGAGCGTGAACGGATCACCCATCTGTGGGTGCTGCCGCCGCTGCTCTACCGGCTGCTCGACCACCCGGCCCGGCCCGACACCGATCTGTCCAGTCTGTGCCGGATCAGCTACGGCGGCTGCCCGGCGTCCCCGGCGCGCCTCGGGCAGGCGGCCGAGGCCTTCGGACCCGTGCTCCACGGCTTGTACGGCCAGACGGAGGCGCTGGGGATCACCGAGGTCGGTCCGGACGAGCACTCGGTGACCGGGCGGGGCGGGCAGATCACCGTCGGCCGCCCGCTACCGGGCGTGGAGATCGAGATCCGGGATGACGACGGCGAGCCGCTGCCCCCGGGGCAGGAGGGCGAGATCCACGTCAGCTCGCCAGGCGTCATGAGCGGCTACTGGAAGCAACCCGAACTCACCGCCGAGGTGGTGCACGACGGCTGGGTCCGGACCGGGGACATCGGCTACCTCGACGACGAGGGCCACCTCTTCATCGTCGACCGCCGCAAGGACATGATCATCGTGGTGGGGGGCCACGTCTACCCGGCCGAAGTCGAGGAACTGCTGCTCGCCCACCCGGCCGTCGCCCAGTGCGCGGTCTTCGGCGTCCGTGCCGACGACTCGACCGAACACGTCCACGCCGCCGTGGTCGCCGCCCCGGGCCACCACCCCGATCCGGACCGGCTGCGCGAGTTCGTCACCGCCCGCAAGGGCCGCATCTACGCGCCGGAGGCCGTCCACCTGGTCCCGGCCATCCCGCTGACGTCCGTGGGCAAGCCCGACAAGAAGCTGCTGCAGCGGACACTCGGCGGCTGACCACCGCGGACCGGCGGGCCGGCCCACCCGGTGCTCAGGCGTCCGGCCGCAGGCCGGTCGGACGGCCGGTCAGCCGGCGGACGGCCAGGATCGCGGCGCCGAGCGCCAGCCAGCACACTCCGGCGATCCGGGCATGGACATCCGCGCGGTAGAGCACATAGGCGATGATCACGAAACCGGTCACCGGGACGACCAAGTGCGTGCCGTAACTGCGCTGCCGGCCGTGCACGATGAAGTGGGACACCACCGACAGGTGCAGCATCAGGAAGGCGAACAGGGCACCGAAGTTCACCAGCGAGGCCAGCAGGCCGACCCTGCCGACCAGGGCGAGTCCCAGTCCCAGACTGACCGCCGCCACCAGCAGCACGGCCCGGTCGGGCACCTGGCGCCGCTGGTCGACATGGGCCAGGAAGCGCGGCAGCCGACCGTCGCGCGCCATCGAGAACAGCAGTCTGGACGTGGCGGCCTGCGCCACCAGCGAGTTGGCAACCGCCGCGGCCAGTGCGCTGGCGACCGCCACGACCGGCTTGAAGGCGGCGCCGCCGACGGTCCGCGCGAGGTCGTAGAACGCGGTGTTGCGCGCGGCCTCGCCCGGCAGCCCGGTGCGGCCGGGCAGCAGCAGCGCCGCCAGGTAGGTCTGCGCCACGAAGAGCGCCGCGACCAGGCACAGCGACAGCACTGTGGCCCGTCCGACGATCCTGCTCCCGCCCCTGACCTCCTCCGCGAGGGTGGAGATCGCGTCGAAGCCGAGGAAGGACAGCACCGCCACGGACAGCGCGGAGAACACCAGCCCGACGGAGAAGACCTCCGGGTTGTAGAACGGTGCCAGGCTCCAGTGCGCGCCGCCGGTTCCCCGTACGACGGCGACGGTCGCCAGTACCAGGAACGCGGTCAGCACGGCCAGTTCGCCGACCAGGAAGAGCCGGTTCATCCGGGCCGTGGTCCGGATCCCGAGCAGGTTCACCGCGGTGTTGAACACGACGAAGAACACGATCCACCCGCGCTGCGGCACACCGGGCACCACCGACTGCAGCGCCACGGCGCCCGTGACGTAGAGCAGTGTCGGCACCAGCAGGTAGTCGAGCAGCACGCCCCAGCCGGCGAGGAATCCGGCCCATGGGCGCAGTCCGCGTGCCGCGTAGGAGTAGACGGAGCCGGCGATCGGGAAGGCACGGGACATCTCGCGGTAGCTGACGGCGGTGAAGAGCATGGCCACCAGTCCGAGGACGTAGGTGAGCGCCACCATGCCCCGGGAGATGTCGAACACGATGCCGAAGATCGCGAACGGTGCGATCGGCACCATGAACACCAGGCCGTAGACCACCAGGTCTCGCAGCCGCAGGGTCCTGCGCAGCTGCTGCCGGTAGCCGAACCGCGACAGCGGCTCGTCGTCACCCGGCGGGACCGGGCTCTTCTCCTCGTCGGTCATCCGGACCGCTCCCGTCCGCTGTCGGTGCGTCAGGTCTCCCCGTCGGCGATTGTCACAGGTGTCCGCCAGGATCTCGGCGTCGGGCCCGCGCAGGCCGACGACACCCCGGTACGGCTGTGGAGGGCAGCCAGGACGACGCCGAGAAGCGCGCCCCGATGCCCTGGTTCACCTCGTTCGACGCCCTGAAGCAGTACGTGATCGAGGCCGCCGTCGACCGTGAGCGGCCGGCCTGGTCCCCGGCGGTGATCCGGGAACCGAGATCGGCCTGCTGTCGCTACTGGCCCCGTGCTGAAACGGCGCCAGCACAGACGGCAGTAGCCCTTCTTCAACCGCACGAGTCGCCGGCATCCGCTGCACTCGGCCGGTTCCTCGGTGCGGCGGAAGCTCTGGCACGCGCTGCAGGTGCGGCCGGGCAGCACGCCCCAGCCGAAGCAGTCCGGGCAGGTGGCGGGCGGCTTGCACCTGCCCGCCGGCAGGACGTAGGCCATCACGCCGGGGGCAGCGAGCGCCCGTCGCGGCGGCGGGGCACCACCGCCGGCCCCGCCGCCGGTCGTGTAGCGGTGCAGGATCTGCCGACCCTCGGGGGTGGCGTGGGAGGCGACGAGGTCCTTCACGTGCCGTTCGAGGCGGACCATCTGCTCGTCGCGGGGCGGCAGAGCGCCAGCGGCCACGAGGACGCTGCGGATGTGCTCGACGACCTTGCTGTCGGGGAGGTCGTCCAGGGCCTCGTGGGTCAGGGGACGCCGGCCGGAGGCCAGGTCGGACAGGACGGCGGAGACGATGTCTTTCGAGAGCCAGCTCATGGCTGTCGCCGTCCGCCGGGTGTCGGCCAGGGCGTCATGGAGGGCCTGCAGCTTCGGCGGAACGGCGCCCGTGTCGTCGGTGAGGAGGCCGTTGAGCCGCTGCTTGAGCGTGCAGCGGCGGCAGGGGCCGGGTGTGGTGAGCCGTTCGGCCTCGCCGCAGATCGGGCAGGGGCGCCAGAGTTCGGTGTCCGGCTTCGTGCAGGGGCCGCAGACGGGGGCATCGGCGGTGCCGGAGTGGATGTCGCGGAAGCGTCCGCAGACGGTGCAGTGCACCTCGCGCTGGTCGCAACGGCCGCAGCGGGGCTGCCCGGTCAGCTTCGAGATGCGCTGGACATTACCGATGCCGCCACCGCCCTCGCCGCCGAGGGCCATCTCGTGGACCCCGACGACCTGGCCACCGTCAGCCCGCTGATCACGCGCACCGTACACCGCTTCGGCGACTGGCACTTGGACCTCACCCCCGCCCGAGGACGTCGTCGCCACCAGGCTGGACCTGGCCGGCGGAGCGCTGTTTCCCACCGCGCCGGTGTTACGCCCCGGTGGCCTGGCTAGCCTGAAGGCATGACTGATGCGGAGGGACGGGTCGAGCCGTCCGGGGTGTGGGCCACAGCCGTGGGCGTGGCCCGGGTGAGGGCGATGGAGACGGCACGCGAGCAGCCACTGTTCCGGGACCCGCTGGCGCTGGCCTTCGCCACGGCCGGAGGGAGAGGCCCCGGGACGCCGCCGCCCCCGCGCGCGGACGAGGCGGCGCGGCGCCGCTGGCTCGGTGTGGCCTTCTCGATCGTCATCCGGACGAAGTTCCTGGACGACCTGCTGGACCGGGCGGTCGCGTCCGGCATCCGGCAGGTCGTACTGCTTGGAGCCGGGATGGACAGCAGGGCCTTCCGGATGGACTGGCCTGCGGGGACCCGGCTGTTCGAGGTCGATACGGCCGAACCGCTGGGCTTCAAGGCCTCGGTGCTGCGTCAGGAGCGGGCCGTTCCGCGCTGCGAGCGGATCACCGTCCCGGTCGACCTGCGCGAGGACTGGCCCGGCGCCCTGGCCGCGGCCGGGCACGATCCGGCGCAGCCGACGGTGTGGATCGCCGAGGGACTGCTGATCTATCTGCCCGAGGACGCGGTGCAGTCGCTGCTCGAACGGGTCGGCGCGCTGTCCGCTGCAGGCAGCAGGATGGGCCTGACTCTGGGCTCGCGCGGTGTGGTCGAACGCTTCCGCGGGGACGCCGCTCCGGGATCGGCAGCGTCGATGTGGGTCTGGGAGATGCCGGAGGACCCGGTCGGCTGGCTGGACGGCCTCGGCTGGGAGGCGGAGACCTTCACCCTGCGTGAGCGCGCCGAGGCCTACGGGCGTCCGGTGCTCACCCCGTCGCAGCAGGACGAGGGCGCCGGCGGACTGATCTCGGCGGTGCGCGCCACGCACTGAGCACGACGAAGGCCGGCCCCCGCGTGTGGCGGGGGCCGGCCTTCGACTGTCCGTCCCTGCGGTCCGCTAGGCCGGCACGCTGGCCACGCCCGGGGCGAGGAACGGCTTGCCGTTCACCCGCTGTGACACGCCGCTGCGGTTCAGGTAGGGGCGAACCGCCCGGCCTGAGAGGTACCGACTTGGAGCCATACAAAGCAGGGAGCGCACCGGGGCACATGTCAGCGTGCGGTGCCCGGTCATGAGGGGCAAGGCCGGCGGGGACTGTTCGCACGTGGCGTGCGAGCCCCCGCACACCGGATGCGAGGAGTCCCAGCACCTGCTGCCGGCTTTCACTGCTGTGGCAGCCCAGTAGGACCGGCACCGTCCCAAAGCCGCCCCAGGTGAAGGTCACCAGGCCGCAAGCCCGCGATGTCGATGCGCACGCTCATGCATCCATGCTGCACCCGCCCACCGGCAACGCCGTCGTCGTTTGACGGCAGCCGTCAATCGGCGCGACTTTCCGTGCCGCACCGGCGCAGGATGGGGACCACCGGGGCAGCCGCGGAGCCCGAACATCCACGTCCCGAGAATGCGATCCCCCCATGAGCGTCACCCAGCAGTACCTCCTCGACACCCACCGTGCCCGCCAACTCGGCCAGCCGACCCCGCTCGCGCCCGGCATGGGCGAACTGCGGCTCCTGTGCGCACTGCGCGAATACCGGCGGTTCCGGGCGGTCCTGGCCGGGCGCCCGGCCCTCGGCCGGATCCGGCACACGCTTGCCCGCGGGGCGGACCCCCGCGCCCTGTGGCGGTTGGCACTCATGATCCGGGGCCGCACCCGCGGACCGGTGTTCGTCACCCGCCGCCGCCCCGGGGCCCGGGAAGGTGCTCTCGCCGCGCGTAGTCTGCCCCGACACCGGCCTGGCCCGCGGCTGTGAAGTTGCATTTCGGCTGTGGCCGTCGCCCTGCGCGAGGCCGCGCTCAGCGGCGTCCTCGGCAGCGACCAGGCCGCGCTGTCCGCGCTGCTGAAACCGCGCCAGGGCCTGCCTCCGCGAATCGCGGACCGGCTGGGCGAGTTGGACGCCGCGTTCGTGCACAGCCTCCCGAGTGGAGCGCTTCGACGGCGAGCCGTCCCGGCCGGTCCGGCGGTGGGACACCGTGGCGCGTGTCTGGGTTCGCGAGAGATCCGAAGTACTACGGCGACCGGCTGGTGTAGGCGGCCGCCGGCTCCAGGGGTGCTGACCTGCCTGGCGGACTGTCCGGCCCTCCGTCGGCTCAGGCATCCACATCTCCAGGCGGAGTGGCAGCGTGGAGGAGTCACGACCCGGATGCGCGGGGGTGGGGCTGGATGCACAGAGTGGAAAGCCATGCCCTTGACACGAAACCGGGTGGACCGAGGGAACGCCGGTCCGCCCGGGACGGGCTGTGCTCGCGGCTGAGGGTGCGCAGTGTCGCCGGGCAGGTGTTCCTGTGGCTGCTCGTCGTCGTGGTGCTGCTGGTAGCCGCGGCGCTGACGGCGCTCATCCTGCAGGCCCGGAACTACGCCACGAGTGACGCCGAACACCGCACGCATGCCGCAGCCATCATCTTGGCGCACTATCCCGGGGCGGCTGCCGCTCTGGACCCGCCAATCCCTCTGCGGCGTTGCAGCCACTGGCCGTGGACGTGAAGAACGGCGGCGGCTTCGACTACACCGTGACCCTCGCCGTCCCAGAACAGGGTGGGGTCCTGGCAGCAGACCCCGGCGAACCAGCACAAACGGATAAACGTCAAGCGTACGTCCAGCAGCTCGGGCATTCGAGCGGGTGAGAGGAGGTTCTGATGTAACCGGGCGTCAAGCTCAGGGCAGCCAGCCGGTGTGAGTCCGGTCTGGGGAGACGCCGGGGTCCCCGGTAGCTGACTCCCGGCGTCGTTCGAGAGGGCGGCGTCGAAGTGGAGTGACGAGCGTCCTTCGGGGGCGTGCGACCGGCCAGTCCGCAATATCAAGTGAAGCCTGCAGCGCCGTCATTTAACCCCCGCCCCGGGAGGGGCGGGCCAAGGAGGAGCCGAGCCTGTGTTTGAAGGGCGAAGGCCATGGAAGGCTTCCCAGAACCTGGAGCGGGCGCTCAAGAACCTCCCGGCGTCAGCTTCCTGCAGACCCGCTCCCGCGCCTGACTGCGGAACACCCTCCCCACACCCTGGCGTGGCGGGCCTGATCGCCGCGCTCGCCCGGCCTCGTGGCTTTCCAGACCGACACGGTGCTCGGTCGTGAAGACGCACCGCCTGACGAAGATGCCACCCTCGACCGCTACCGCCGGTCGAGGGTGGCAGGTGGATCGCTGCGGCCGCTGCGTTCTCACGCGCTGGCAGGCAGGACGGCGAGGGCGTCGATCTCGATGCGGAAGCACGGGTGGACGAGTCCAGCGACCTGCACCAACGAACAGGCCGGCGGGCGGGCAGGATCCAGATGCTCGTCACGGATCCTGCGAAAGTCGTCCAGGTCGGCCAGATCGGTCAGATAGACGGTCAACTTGACCACGTCTTGCAGTTGAGTGCCGGCCGCCTGCAGTGCGGTGGCCAGGTTCGTGAAGACCTGTCGAATCTGGGCGGCGGGGTCCGATTCGCCGACGGTTCTGCCTTCGGCGTCCACGGGAACCTGGGCGGAGACTGCGACCATCGGTCCGGTGAACACCACTGCGTGGCTGTAGCCGTTGACGGGTGGACTTCCGTGGGGACGGACGACGTGCTGCATGTGATCTCCATCTTCTTGGTTGCGGTCGGAGGGTCAGTGGTGGAAGAGCCGCAGCCCTGTGCACACGAGCGTGATGCCGTGTTCGCCTCAGGGCCGGCGTCGCGAGCTCGCCCGCGACCGTCGCCATCAGCGCGCCGGTGGCGAGGCCCGCCGTTCCGCCGCCCCGCTCCGGTCGGCGGCGTAGCCGGGGACGACCGACAGCAGCAGGTAGAAGCTGGTCGAGGCGCCCAGAACGGAGACGAAGCGCAGCAGGAGCGGCCGCGTCACCAGGGGCGGGCGCGGCGCGAGAGCCGGGGGAGTCGAGTCGAGGGTGTCGGTCACGCAAAGACGCTAAGCGGCCGGGTGGATCGCCGGTAAGCTCCGTTCCGCGCCGTTGGAGTGGTCCGGTTCCTCGCCCGAGCTGCTGCTGGTCGTCGATCGGACCAGCGGCCGGCCCCTGCGCGCTCAACTGGAGCACGGGGTACGGGACGGGATCCGCATGGGGCGGCTGCAGGTCGGCGAACGGCTGCCGTCCTCCCGCGAGCTCGCCCGCACGCTCGGGCTCTCGCGCGGCCTGGTGCAGGAGTGCTATGCCCAACTCCAGGCCGAGGGCTATTTGGTGACCCACCCCGGCTCCGCCACCCGGGTCGCGGCCGGGTCCGCGATTCCGCCCGCTTCGGCCCGGCCGTCCGGCGCGGCCCCGCGCCTGGTGGCCGACTTCCGCTGGGGCGTACCGGACTTGGGCGCCTTCCTGCTCCAGGACTGGCTCTGGGCGACGCGTGAGGCCGCGCGCGCCCGCGCCGTCGTGGCCACCCCTGCCCACCAGTGGCCGACCGGCGTCGCTCTTGCCCTGCAGCCGCGACTGGCGCTGCTCGACTGGGTCAGGGACCGCGACGCGATCGTCATCGAGGACGACTACGACGCCGAGTTCCGGTACGACCGCGAACCCGTCGGTGCGCTCCAGGGCCTGGCGCCCGACCGGGTCATCTTCCTCGGCACCATCAGCAAGTCACTCGCCCCCGCCCTGCGGATCGGCTGGATGCTCTGCCCGCCGGATCTCGCCGAACCGCTCACCGAGCAGAAGCACCTGAGCGACCGCCGCACACCCACGCTCGACCAGCTCGCCCTGGCCAGGCTGATCGAGTCCGGCCGCTTCGACCGCCACCTGCGCCGCATGCGCGCCGGATACGCGGCCCGGCACGCCACCCTGCTCGCCGCGCACCGGGGGAGTACATGCTCCCAGCGCGCGTCTGCTTCGGGAACCGCGCGGCGCACGGGTGGGGGAGGGGCGCTGGGATCGTGTTGAGCCACGGCCGGTCGCCGGTCGACGCTGCCGACGGACAGGTTCGCGTGCGGTCGAGTCGGCTGTTGGCAGCGACCCGAACTACGCCCGACAAGCCGAACCGGTGGGCGTAACGAGCGAGAAAACAGCGGAAGTTGACGCTTGGCCGCCAGATCAGGCGAACATGCGAGAGGTGCATGGTCGTGCGACTGTCCGGGTGTGAAGGCGCGCGGTCGGGAGTGGCGGGCCGTCGTCGTGGGAACCGCTGTGGGCCCGACCCCCAGCGGAGGATGACCAGATGTGCCGTCTGTTCGGCCTGAGCAGCAGCCCGAGGCGCACCCGCGCCACCTTCTGGCTGCTGGACGCTCCCGACAGCCTGAGCACCCAGAGCCACCGCGACCCCGACGGGACCGGCCTGGGCTACTTCGATGCCGACGGCACCCCACGGGTGGACAAGCAACCCACCGCCGCCTACGAGGACCGCGCCTTCGCAGAGGAGGCGAGGGAGGTGGAGTCCACGACCTTCGTCGCCCACATCCGCTTCGCCTCCACCGGTGGCCTGCTGGCGAGCAACACCCACCCGTTCGAGCAGGACGGGCGGCTGTTGGCGCACAACGGCGTGGTCGGTGGTCTGGACCGGCTGGACGAGCGGCTCGGCGAGGACCGCTCACTGGTCCTCGGTGACACCGACTCCGAGCGGGTCTTCGCGTTGATCACCCGTGAGATCAGGGCGAACGGCGGTGACATCACCGCCGGAATCACGCAGGCGGTCCGCTGGATCGCCGGGAACCTGCCGCTGTACGCGCTCAACCTGGTCCTCACCACGCCCACCGAACTCTGGGCGCTGCGATACCCCGACACCCACGAGCTGTACGAGCTGCACCGGACCGCCGGCGGACAGCATGGCAACCGACACCTGGACCACAGCGGTACCGCCGGCCGGATGCGCGTGCACTCCGAGGACCTCCGTGCGGCGGACACCGTGGTGGTGGCCAGCGAACGCATGGACGAGAACCCCGACTGGCGCCTGATGGCCTCCGGTGAGCTGCTGCACGTCGGACCGGATCTCCGGCGGACCCGCCGGATCGTCCTGCCCGACGCCCCCGCGCACCCGCTCGCCCTCGGCGATCTGCGACCGGAGGCCGCGGCCTCCCAGCAGGCGGCCTGAAGGGTCGGGCCGGCAGCCTCCCAACAGGCCGTCAGAGGACCGGGGGCGTGGTCTCCGAGCGGCCGCCTGAGGACCCTGAGGACCGGGATCGCCGGCCGACTGGCCTGGTGCTCAGCCCCGCTCCCCGCGGGCGAGGCTGCGCAGCCTCTCCAACCACTCGAACCGCTCGCGGTTGGCCACTGCGGCCCGGTCCAGTTCCTCCATCAGGCGCCGCGAACGGTGTTCCAGGTCCAGTTCGTCCAGGATCCGGTCGATCTCGGCCAGCAGTGAACCGTGCAGCTGCCAGGCGTGCGGGTGCTCCTGGACCTGCCGCAGCAGCATGTGGGCCACGGTGTCCCGGCTGACCCGGGCGGCGGAGAGCTCGGCGGCGAGCCGTCCCTCCGCCTCCTCGGCGCTGTGGCTCACCTGGGTCGTCACCAGGACGGCGAAGCTCACCAGTGCCCCGCCGACGTGCACCAGCAGCTCCTCCAGGGCGAGTGCCACCGGCGGTGGGAAGAGGTCCTCGTCCCGCTCGCGGCGCTTGGCCAGGTCGGTGAGCGAACGCGCCATCACCCGCACCACGACCACGCAGATCTCCAGGGTGTCCAGCCCGGTGCGCAGTACCAGCCGGGAGAGCAGACCCTCCTTGATCCTCGGGTTCAGTCGCAGACTGTCCTCCGCCTGGCGCAGCGCGGCGTCCACGTCGGCGATGGCCTGGTCGAGCCGGCGGGCCTCGTGCAGCCGTGCGGTCGCGCGCTCGACCGCTGTGGGACCGCTGAGCTCCTCGGAGATCCGCACCAGCAGATGGCGGGACCTACGGGCCAGGTCCTCGATCGACTCGCCCGCCGTGTCCACCCATACCGGGGGCGCGAACACGAAGTTGAACAGCAGGCCGACCCCGGCTCCGATCAGGGTCTCCAGCACCCGGTCCCAGGCCTGCGAGGCCAGCCGGGTGACCCCGAGGATCAGCATGGCGCTGATCGCGACCTCCTGGACGAACTCGTCGACCCGCACGAAGTGCCCGATGGTCAGGGAGGCCAGGATGATCAGCCCCAGGCTCCACCAGGACAGCCCCATCACGGAGCTGAAGCCGATGGCGATCAGCACTCCGACCACCACCGAGTTCACCCGGCGGATGCTCGTGGTCAGGGTGGAGTAGAGGGTGACCTGAACCACGAGCAGGGCAGTCAGCGGTGCGGTCAGCGGAGCCGGTTCGCTGCTCAGGCGGACCGCGACCGCGTACGAGATCGTGGCCGCCACCGTCGCACGCACCGTCAGTACGACAACGGGCTCCCTGAGCCGGCGTCGGACGGTTCGGATCACCGTTTCGCGCGGAGTTGGCATTCCTTCGTTGTTCCCGCTCCGGGTGCCGCCTCAACGCGGTCGGGCGAGGCGGCACCCGGCACTGCGTCAGCGGGTGTGAGCATCCGACACTGCTAGGTCTGCGGGTGCGGACGCGTACCCAGCCCGGGAGTTCTGCCACCCGGCACGCCGGCGGTCAGCATCTTGGTCCGGGAGCGCAGTTGGATGGCGTGGATGATCTCCATCAGCCCCAGGACGATCAGCCAGACACCCGCCACCAGGGTGAGCGCCGCGATCGAGCGGAACGGCGAGACGATCAGCACGATTCCCGCGATCGTGGTCACCACGCCGAGGAAGACCTGCCAGCCTCGGGCCGGCATCGCCGGAGTGGAGATCGCCGCTGCGGACAGCATGATCCCGCGCAGCAGCCAGCCGAAGCCGATCCAGAGCGCGAGCAGCAGGATCGTCTCCGCCGCGCCGCGGAAGCAGATCAGCCCCAACAGCAGGAACAGCGCGCCGCTGACGAAGTGCAGGGCGCGCAGATGGCCCGGCACATGGTGGCCGAACGCGGCGGTCAGCTGGAACACACCGCTGACCAGCAGGTAGACGCCGAACAGGATGCCGACCACGAACAGCGTGGCACCCGGCCACGCCAGGACGCACACGCCGAGCGCGACGGCTGCCACACCAGCGGTCAGCATCACCTGCCAGGTGGCGTTGGCCAGTGCGTTCAGTGTGCCGCCGACAGGGGTGAGGTCGTGCTCCGCGGCGCCCACGCCCGTACTCGCGCCCCTGCCCGCGCCCGGTAACGGGCCGGTACCGGGAGTCTCGTTCGCGTTCTGCGGCCGGACGTCACGCGGGTCGGTACCGGACGGGAAGTCGGATGAGGAGCTCATGGCCCGCACCTGCCTATCTCAGCTTCGGGACACTGCGTGTCCATCGTCACCCGCTGGGCGCAATCCCGCCCGCGGACGTCCGCCGGACGGTGGGGCGGTGGCGGCTCCGGCGACGGGTACGGGAGACGGCTGCGGCGGTGGGTGCGGCTGAGATGGCGGCGACGGTGCCCCGGAACGTGGTGGGGCGGTGGGTGCGGCTGAGATGGCGGCGACGGTGCCCCGGAACGTGGTGGGGCGTACGGGTGGGCCCGACCGGCCGGGTTCGCACGGGGGGTGACGCCTGCCCGGGCCGCAGGGACGCCGGGCCGGGACGGGCAGGCGGCGAACCGTCCCTGGCGGGCGGGGGCTGACGAGTTGGTCGGCGCGACCCGGCCCCAGGGGGCCGGTGTTCATGGACCCGGCGCAGCCGTCCGGAGTTCTCGGCTCGCCGGAACGGTCACTCGGGTGACTCCCCGGGAAGCGGTGGGTGCTGCTCGGGCAGTAGGCGGCGGAACCGGTCGAGCACCTCCTGCGGGCCGAGTTCCGAGGCGTCGATGCGGTGGACGGGTATCCGCGCCGCCAAGTCCTCCGCCACGTCCTCGAAGCACTGAGCGACGAGCGCGACGTACCGGCTGGTGAAGGATCGTTCGAGCCTGCGGTCGCGACGGCGCAGCCGCCGCATGAGCACCTCGGTGCGGGCCGTCAGGTGCACCACGGCGGTCGGCGGCGGCAGCATGGCGGTGACCAGATGGTGGTAGCGGTAGTAGGCCTCGTACTCCTGGACGGTGAGATCGCCGTTGAGGTACAGCGCCTTCGCGTAGGCGAGCGAGCTGTGCACGTCCTGGTCGAGGATCCCGGTCTGGCCCGTCCTGAGGTTCTGCAGGACGCGCAGCAGCAGTGTCTCCAACTGGCAGAAGAACGCTGCCGAACTGTCTCCGAGCAGATAGCGGGTGAGGTGGTCGTCCCGTCCCGGGCCCCGGTTGACCGGGACGACGTCGGGCACGTGCTCGATCCGGCCGTCCGCTGCCGCACAGCGGCCGAGCAGGGTGCTCTTGCCGACCGCGGGCGGCCCGAGGACGACCACGGCGGCCGGAGCCTCGGGGCGGGCCAGCAGGGGTACCGGGCCGATGAGCCGGTGCGCCGAGCGCTCGATCGCGGCCGGTGGCGGGCGCTCCTCCGCCATGGTGGCCAGCCGCGTGCCCAGCGACCGCAGCCGGCCGAAGGCGGCGGGGTCGAGGCCGAGCTCGCCGAGCCGGTCCAGCGGCACCCAGCGGTAGCCGGCCGGAGCGGCACCGGCGGCGGCCACCCGGTCGGGGAGCCGCCAGCCGAACACCCGCAGGTTGCGGGCCGGTGCCCCGGCGCGGCGGTTGCCTTCGGCGTACAGCTCGGCGAGATAGACGAGGTGCTCGGCGGGGGCGCGTAACCGGGTCCTGCCCGCCAGCGCGGCGGACGCGGCCCGGCGGAAGGAGCTCCCTGACTCGACGACGGCCGACGGCAGTTCGGCTTCGGCTTCGGTCTCCCGCCCGGTGCGGGCGTCGTGCAGCAGCAGCCGGCCGTCGTGCAGCACCAGGCAGGCAGCGGCGGTGTGAGCGGGACGATGGCGGGGCGGCGGGGCGGTGAGCATCACTCTCCTGGGCAGACGTGGTCAGCCTTACGGCGGGCGGGAGTTGGTCGCGGGGACGGCCAGTGGGAGTGCGGACGGATGTGTTCGTGGCGGCGGTCCGTGCGGCTTCTCGGCCGGTCCCGGACGACGCTCCGGTGGCAGCGCAGGTTGCCGCGGTGGGGCAGACGCACGGGGTGGAATCCGGCCGTGCCGGTGTTCGCGGGGTGAGCCTCGATGCTGGAGCCACGGAAGTCCTCCTGCCCTGGTGCACACCGGTGCCAGTCGACGGGACTTGCCAAGCCATCCCCGGAATCCTCACCGAGCCCGGAGTCGAGGGCAAAGATGAATTCCGGACATCTGCCGTGAGCATGCCGGTCAGTCCCGGGCGCTGCGTGGGCCCCGGGGGACCGGTGCTCGGGCAGCAAGGCGGTGTGGCCCCGGCGGGGCGGGGGTCTGGTTCAGGTCGAATCAATTACCTTTCCTGACTTGCGAATTGATGCCCGGGCAGCGACGGCGGAGGTCGGCTGCGGCAGCCGAGTCCGGCAGCCGGCGGTGTTCTGCCCCGAGCCCCGCCTGATCGGGTGCGCGCCAAGTCGCCTGCAACGGCAGTGGCTTCAACTCTGCTCCCAAGAGGCCCCGTTGAGGGTCCGCCTGGGATGGCCGGGCCGGCCCGGTGCCGCTGTCCCTACAAATCCCATTGACGGAGTGAGTGCTCACTCCGTACATTCGAAGCATGACAGAGACACCTTCGAACAAGCCGTCTCCCCGGCGGCGCGCACCCGCGATGGAGCCCGACCAGCGCCGCGCGATGATCGTCGCCGCCGCCCTGCCCCTCGTGATCGAGTACGGGGCCTCCGTGACCACGGCGAAGATCGCCCGTGCTGCCGGCATCGGCGAGGGGACGATCTTCCGGGTCTTCGCCGACAAGGACGCACTGCTCGCCGCTTGCATGGCCGAAGCCCTGCGGTCCGATGAGGCCGTCGCCCACCTGGCGGCGATCCCGCTCGACCAGCCGCTCGCCGCCCGACTCATCGAGGCCGCCGAGGTGATGCACGGCCACATGGCCCGGATCGCGACCGTTGCCGGCGCCCTGGCCGCGGCCGGACGCTTCGAACGCACCATGCCGCCCGGCAAGCCGGGCGAGGCCCCGCCGGACCGTTCGGCGGCGCTGGCCGGGCCGCGCGCCGCCCTGGCCGCGCTGTTCGAACCGGACCGGGACACCCTGCGCCTGAGCCCGGAACGGCTCGCCAACGCCTTCCAGCTGCTCCTGATGTCCACCGGCCGCGCGGTCACGCATCCCCCGCTGACCGCCGAGGAACTCGTCGACCTCTTCCTGCACGGCGCGCTCACCACGCCCGCCCCCACCACCGGGAAGGCCCGATGACCACACCCGATCCCTACGGCGAGCTGGCGCCCGCCCGCCGCCGGTTGATCACCCTCTCCTTACTGGGCTGCGCCTTCCTGGCCATGCTGGACGGCACCGTGGTCGGCACCGCCCTGCCACGGATCGTTCGACAGATCGGTGGCGGCGACTCCTGGTACGTCTGGCTGGTCACCGCGTACCTGCTCACCTCCTCGGTCGGTGTGCCGATCTACGGCCGGCTCTCCGATCTGCAGGGGCGGCGCCGACTGCTGCTCACCGGGCTCACCCTGTTCCTGCTCGGCTCGCTCGCCTGCGGTCTGTCGGGGTCCATGACGGCGCTGATCGTCTCCCGTGCGGTGCAGGGCCTGGGCGCGGGCGCCCTGCTCACGCTCGGCATGGCGCTCCATGCCGGCCACATGCCTCGGACGGTCGAGGCCGTGGCCGTCGGCCTCTCCGGAACCAGGCCGGAGAGGCCGACGCGTGAGCTACGGATCCTGTTCCTCGGGCGACCGGACGCGGCGCGCCCGCCAATCGCGGCGCAACAGGACATCAATCCTTGGGCTGCGCGAACGGCTGGTGTACTCCGCCGGCCGCGACCTCGACGACGAGTCGGCGGCCACCCCGATCGGCCTCGGCTGCCGGGTCTGCGAACGCCCCGCCTGCCCGCAGCGCGCCGCACCGCAGATCGGACGACCACTGCTGGTCGACGAGAACGCGGGCACCTTCGTACCGCACCCGGTCCGAGACGAGGAGCGGGACCGGCCCGCAGATCGGTGACGACCGGGGAAGGCCGCGCGGAGCGGGCCGGTACGGAGGTGCGGGTCAGCGGACCGTGATGTCCCCGTCGGGGAGGTCCTGGACGGTGACCTTCGCCGACGGCTCGCCGAGCGCCTGCGCCACGGCCCGGGCGATGCCGTCGGAGTCGGGCCCGGTGGGGTAGGGCACCTCCTCGCCCGGGCCGTAGCTCTCGATCGCCCTGGTCAGGTAGCTTGGGTCCCAGGCGCCGACGGCACCCCTGACCTCCACTGCGCTCACCCGCCGCTCGCCGACCCGTCGGCGCAGGGCGGGGAGGATCCGGTCCGACCGGTACGCGCCGGGCACCTGGAACAGACTGGCGTGCGCTCCCACCAGCCCGCCGTCCCGCAGCCGGACGGTGACGGTCAGACAGCTGGTGACGCCGGGGTACAGGATGCTGCCGCCCCGGCCGGCCTCGGCCACCCGGCCCTCGGTGATCCGCACCTGCCGGGCGGCCTGGTCCCGGTCGCCGACGGGGGCGGACCGGGACGGGCCGGACGGCTGGACCGGCGCCGCGGTGGCGGTGGCGGTGGCGGTGCCGCACTGCAGTGCCAGTACGGTGGCGAGGGCGGCGGCGGCCAAGGCCGTCCGCTCCGCGTTTCGCCGAATGCGGCGGATGAGCACGAGGACTCCTTCTGCTCTGCTGGAACGGAAATACTACGGCGGGTGCCGAGCGAGAGGTGAAACGCCGTGTCTTCCGGACTGGTTGATCCACCGTCACCGTGAACTCACGGACACGGCGGAGCCGGTGGCCCTCGCCCCAAGGGGCGCGGTCCACCGGCTCGTCAGACCGGCGCTACTTGACCCTGAGGGTGGCCTTGACCACCGTCTTCGGGTCGGATGTGCAGAAGAAGGAGATGTCGTAGGTGCCACCGCTCTTGACGTTGGTGAGCTTGGCGGTGCCGACAAGGGTGCTGCCGCGCTGGCCGGGGGCCAGTTTCGTGACCCCGATCGGGGCCCGTTCCTTGGAGCCCTTGCTGATCGGCGCGCCCTCGGCCGTTCCGCCCTTCTTGGGGTTCCGGCAACCGCGCAGCAACAGTGTCACGGTCTGATCGGTGCGGGCGGTCCTGGGTGCCGCCGCCGCCCTCAGGCTCGGCTTGGCCGAGGTGGAAGCCGATGGCGTGGCGGTCGGCGACGGCGACGCGGTCGGCGATGGCGTGGCGGTGGGCGAGGCGGTGGCGGTCGGCGACGGCGTGGCGGTGGGGCTGTTGGCCGAGACTGCCGCCGAGGTGGTCAGGCCCAGTACGGCACCCGCTGCCACCGTAATGGCTGTGATCTTCACCGGACGCATGGGTTCGCTCCCTTCCGGCACGACCTGGCTGGCATCGCATACCGACGGCCGCGCCTGGCTCCCTCCGACGGTAGGGAGGTGCCCGGCCAGCCGCGACCGGCGCTGGGCCGACCGGGTGATCCGTCAGTGCTCGGTCCCCTCGGAGACCCGCGGGTCGGTGCGGTGGGTGGCGGCGGCGGTGAGCAGCGCGCGCAGTCCGGTCGCGACGGCGGCGGCGGGCAGTGACGGCACCGCCCGGTCCAGGACCTGCTCCGGCAGCGCGGGTACGTGGACGAAGCCGCCGCGTACGGTCGACCGCCGGTTCTTCGCCATCATCACCGACCTCGTCGGCACTCCCACCGAACTCCTGGACCCCGCCAGCGACAGCGTCGCCTGGCGCACCGTTCCCACCCCTTGGGGTAACTCCGCCCGGCCACACGACAGCACCACCTACACCCCGCCGCGGTTTCCCGGCCAGTGATTCGACCCCGAAACCCGCCTCCACTACAACCTCAACCGCTACTACGACGCCGAAACCGCCCGCTACACATCCCCTGACCCCACCGTGCGGGGACCCGTCGAGCCGTGCGGAGCGCCGGTTCGACCGTTCGGCTGGCAACGGACACCCACATGCTCGCCAGACGCGGACAGCCGACCCGGTCCGTGCCAGGCTGTAGTTGACGACTTGACCAGCACTGACGGCGCGGCGGGGTTCGATTCCCCCTCTGAAAGTCGGCCCGGGGACAGCGGAGGCAGCCGATGGACAGTGGCGGAGGGCCTCCTGGCACCTCAAGCTCCGGCGGCCCGCAACGCCCGAGATCGGACGAGAAACACGCGCCGCGGCGCGTCGAACGCGTTCGCGCCGCCGCGGCGGCTCGGGCCGCCAAGGCGGCCGCTCGTACCCGGGCCCTCGTGCGGCGGGTCGAGCAGATTCCTCCGCCCCCGGGGCCGTTCCGTCCCGGCTTCTGGCGCAGCCCTATCCGCGGGCCCTGGCTGACCTCCGTGTTCGGCCTCGTGCTGCTGATCGGCATCCCGCTGCTCTTCGTCACCGGCGCCCTGTCCTACGCCGCCTACAACCCCGGTCTTGGCGCACTCAACGACCAGACCCAGGACAAGGGCGCGCTGGGCTTCTACCTCTTCGACTGGCCCACGCATCCGTACTGGCTGTACCGGCTGACCCAGGGCGTGCACGTGACGCTCGGCGTGGTCCTGGTGCCGGTGCTGCTGGCCAAGTTGTGGTCGGTGATCCCGAAGCTGTTCGAGTGGCTGCCGGTCCGCAGCGTCGCCCACGGACTGGAACGGCTGTCCCTGCTGATGCTGGTCGGCGGGGTCATCTTCGAATTCGTCACCGGCATCCTCAACATCCAGCTGTACTACGTCTTCCCCGGCTCCTTCTACACCCTGCACTTCTACGGCGCCTGGGTGTTCATCGCCGCCTTCGTCGTCCACGTGTGCCTCAAACTCGGCCGGATGAGCCGCGCCCTGCGCTCCCGCGGCCTGGCCGCCGAACTGCGCACCGACCTCGCCCACACCCGGCCCGAGCCGCCCGACCCCGACGGCCTGGTGCCGACCGCCCCCGTGCCGCCGACGATGACCCGCCGCGGAGCGGTGGGAATGGTGGGGGCGGGCTCCCTGCTGCTTCTCGTGGTCACCGCCGGACAGAGCATCGGCGGTTGGCTGCGCGGCACCGCCCTGCTCGCGCCGCACAACCGCGAACCGGGCAGCGGCCCGAACGGCTTCCAGATCAACAAGACGGCCGCCGCCGTCGGCATCAACCCGGCGCATGTCGGCCCGGGCTGGCGGCTGGAGGTCCACGGCCAGGGCCCGGCCCTGGTCTTCACCCGCGAGCAGCTCCTGGCGATGCCCCAGCACGCCGCCGCACTGCCGATCGCCTGCGTGGAGGGATGGTCCACCCCCGACCAGCACTGGAGCGGCCTGCGGCTGACCGACCTCGCCGCCATGGCAGGCAACCCCGACGCCGGAAGCGTCCTGGTGGAATCCGTCCAACCACCCGGCCCCTACGCCTCGGTGGTACTGCGGGGCAACCAGATCCACGACCCCCGATCACTGCTCGCCCTGCACGTCAACGGCGCAGACCTCTCACTCGACCACGGATACCCCGCCCGCATCATCGTCCCCGCCAACCCCGGCGTGAACAACACCAAGTGGGTGCACCGACTCACCTTCAGGACCTGACCATGGCACGCTTCGTCCGCTGGTACGGCTCCGGGCCCCTCCACCTCCTCGTCCTGATCTGCTCCTTCGCCCTCACCGGCTACGCCCTGGTGCGCCTGTTCGCTGAGCGCCCGCTCGGGGTGGCGATCTGGTTCGTCGGCGCGGCCATCGGCCATGACCTGATCCTGCTCCCGCTGTACTCGCTCGCGGACCTCTCGGCCCAGTCCGTGCTTCGCCACCGCCCGGAACGCACTCCTGTGGTGCCGTGGATCAACTATCTGCGCGTGCCCGCCTTCCTGTCCGGTGTTCTGCTGCTCGTGTGGTTTCCCCTGATCCTCAATCTGTCGATCCCCTACCAGGGCGACACACGGCTGCCGGAAGACGTCTACCTCGGCCGATGGCTGGCGATCACCGCAGTGCTGTTCGGCGCGGCGGCGATCGCCTTCGCACTCGACCTGCGCCGCGCCCGACGGACCGCCCGTCCGAAGCCGCAATGACCGGCGATCCCCACATGCAGCCCCTGCGCACCGACCGCGGGCCGCTGTACCTGCGGCAGGCGGACGGGCAACGCCCCCGACTGACGCTGCACCGCCTGGACACGGAGCCCAGCACGGCCGACGAGACCCTGCTCAAACGCTGCACCGGCCCCGTCCTCGACATCGGCTGTGGACCGGGCCGCCTCACCCAGGCGCTCACCCGCCGAGGCGTCGTCACCCTCGGCATCGACATCGCACCCTGCGCCGTCGCCCGAACTCTCGCCGTCGGCGCGGCCGCCCTGCGCCGATCGGTGTTCGACCCGCTTCCGAACGAGGGAGACTGGCAGACCCTGGTGCTCGCCGACGGGAACATCGGCATCGGCGGCGACCCACAGGCCCTGCTGCGCCGTTGCGCCCAGCTCGCCGCCCCGGACGGGGTCCTGCTCACGGCGGCTCTGCCGCATATCCGGTACAGACTCCGTACCGGCCTCGGCGCCCGTCCAGAGCCGGCCGGGAGAGGAGAACACGTCCCGCAGTCGGGCGGCGATGTCCTCACGAAAGCATCGCGGATGCCGATACCGGGCCGGCCAACGGCGGCCCGCGCGCGGATCGGCGGCGACTTCGCCCGGATGCGCCGGATCGACGCTGGCATCGTCCGGATCGTTCGCGCTGCCGGGTTCCCAGTGGCCGCCGACCCAGTTCGACGAGCTGGACACCAAAGCACGACATCGACGAGCCCTTCACCGCGAGGTACTTCGCGACGACCGCCGTCTCGACCACGCTCCTCGGCACCCAGGCACTCTCGCTGGACGAACTCGGCCAACTCGCCCGGGCATTCGAGCCGGATATGGTCGCCAACCCGGCGGCCGCGCTCGTTGAGAGCACCTTCGTGGTGCGCGGCTTCCCCCCGATCTGCGGCCCGGACGGTGGTCTGGACCTCTTCCCCCAGGGATGTGCGGAACACGCTGACCGCTCTCGCCGACAGGGCATCCTTGGACGACCACCGAGCGGCATGGACCGCGGCGGACGTGCTGCGCTGCTGGGGCCTGGACCTGTGCAAACGAGCCGAGCGCGAGGTCGAGACGGGGAAGGGCACGTGCCGGTGACGGTGCCGCCGTTGCTGGTGGAGCCGCTGCCGGCGGAGATGCGCAGGCGAGCCCGTGCCATGGCCCTTGAAGAACGCAGCGGACGTCCTGCGGGAAATCCTGTCGCCCAACCGGCGTTGCGACGATCCCTTGATGGCGACAAGTGCGTTTGGTGCGGAGCGCTGGGGTTGAGGACGGCGCTCATCAGGCGCGCGACGCGGCAGCGAGAACGGTCCCGAGGCTGGCCGAAACGAGAAGTCCCGGATTCGCGGGAACTCGATCGGCGATCTCAACGACTACCTGGGTCCGGGCCCGCAGTGGCGGGCCCGGTGCACTCGGATTTCCTCAGGAGAGTTCCATGCGTTCTCGCGTGTTGTGCGGCCTGGCTGCCGCGGTCGCCCTGCTCGCCACGGGCTGCGGCAGTGACGGCGGTGCCAAGTCCGGCGACGCGAGCCCGGCTGCGCCGGCCGCCTCGGCCGCGGCTGCCGCGTTCCCCGTCAAGGTCACGGACTGCGCGGGCAAGGAGACGACGTTCGACGCCGCGCCGAAGAAGATCGTCACCAGCAACGCGTCCAGCCTGGAGATGCTGCTGCAACTCGGCGCCGGGGACAAGGTGATCGGCACCGGGTTCCCACCCGGCAAGGGCACCCTGCCGGCCGCCATCGCCGACCAGGCCGCGAAGGTGCCGGTGCTTGGCACCATGGTGATCTCCAAGGAGAAGCTGCTCGGCTCCGGTGCCGACCTGTACGTCGACACGTTCGCGAGCGTGGGCGGCATGGGTGGCGGAATGGGCACGGCACCCACCGACCAGGAGTACGCGGCCGCCGGCATCAAGCACGTCTTCCTGCACTCCACCGCGTGCGCGGCGATGCTCAAGGGACCCCAGCAGGACCTCGCCGAGGTCGAGGCGGACATCAAGCGCCTCGGACAGGTCACCGGCACCTCGGCGAAGGCCGATGACCTGGTGGCCGGGATGGAGAAGAAGGTCGGCGCGGTGAAGACGGCCATCGCGGGGGTGCCGGCGGACAAGCGGCCCACCTACTTCTTCTTCGATTTCGACGCCGGCACCAAGCAGCCGATGGCGGTGTGCGGCAAGCAGGTCGCCAACGCGGTGATCACCCTGGCCGGAGCGCGCAACGTCTTCGCCGACTGCGACGGGGACTTCAAGCCCGTCTCCTGGGAGGACGTGGTCGCCAAGAACCCCGACTGGATCCAGCTCGGCGTACGCAACAAGGGAAGCGAGGCCGACAACACGAAGGCCTTCGACGAGGCGGAGAAGTTCCTGCGCGAGTTCCCCGCCACCAAGGACCTCAAGGCCGTCCAGGAAGGCCACTTCCTGCGGGTCGGCTCCGAGGTGACCACCATCGCCGGAGTCCGCAACGCCGACACCGTCCAGCAGATCGCCCACACCATCCACCCGGACCTGGTCAAGGACGGGCAGTAGATGACGGCCGCAGCCACTGCGGCCACCGACCGCCGGCCCGCGCGCACCGCACGGGTCGGCCTCGTCGCGACCGCACTCACCGCAGCTCTCGTCGCCGCCCTCACCCTCGCCGTCTCGCTCGGCGCCGTCGACATCCCCATCGCCGAGGTGTGGACCGTCGTCGGCCGCAGACTCACCGGCGCCACGCCCGAGCCCGGTACCCGTGACCTGATCGTCTGGCAGCTGCGCGCCCCCCGTGCCCTGCTGGCCGCCGTGGTCGGCGCCGGTCTCGGCCTGGTCGGCACCGCCGTCCAGGCCATGGTCCGCAACCCGCTCGCCGACCCCTACCTGCTCGGCATCTCCTCCGGCGCCTCGCTGGGCGCCGTCGCCGTGACCGTCCTCGGCGCCGGCATCGGCACGGGGCTGGGCTTCGGCGTCTCCGCCGCCGCCTTCGCCGGGGCGCTAGCCTCCTTCGCCCTGGTCTGGGCCATGGCCCGGCGAGGCGGTGGGTTCTCACCGCTGCGCCTGGTGCTGGCCGGGGTCGGCATCGGACAGTTCCTCTCCGGCTTCACCAGCTTCCTCGTCCTGCAAGCCGGCGACGAGCAGCAGACCCGCGGCATCCTGTTCTGGCTCATGGGCAGCCTCGGCGGTGCCACCTGGAGCCAACTCGCCATCCCCACAGCCGCCGTGGCGCTCGGCCTGCTCGCACTCCAGGCCCGCGCCCGACCCCTCAACGCCCTGCTGATGGGAGACGAGACCGCAGCCGGCCTCGGCGTCGACGTCACCCGGCTGCGCCGCGAACTCTTCGCCGTCACCAGCCTGCTCACCGGTGTCCTGGTCGCCGTCTCCGGCGCGATCGGCTTCGTCGGCCTGCTGGTGCCGCACGTCTGCCGTCTGCTCGTCGGCGGCGACCACCGCCGCCTGCTGCCCGTCTCCGCGCTCGCGGGCGCCGTGCTGCTGGTCGTCGTGGACACCGTCGCCCGCACTGCCCTGGACACCCAGGAGGTCCCGATCGGCGTCGTCACCGCGCTGCTCGGCGCCCCAGTCCTGCTCTACCTGCTGGACCGACGCCTGGAGCGCAGTTGAGAATCACCATCGACGACGTCACCGTCACGCTCGCCGGACGCGACGTGCTCTCCGGCATCCACCTGATCGCCGCCGAAGGCGAGATCGCCGGACTCGTCGGCCCGAACGGCAGCGGCAAGTCCACCCTGCTGCGCACTGTCTACCGGCATCTGAAGCCGCAGGCGGGGCGAGTGCTGCTCGCGGGGCGCGACGTGCGCTCCATGACGACCACCGAGACGGCCCGGCACATTGCGGCGCTGCCGCAGGAGCGCGGATCCGACTTCGAGTTCACCGTACGCGAGGTGGTGGCGATGGGCCGCTCCCCGTACAAGCGGGCGTTCGCCGGGGATGACGATCTCGACCGGTCGGCGGTCGCCGCCGCGCTGGAGCAGGTCGGCCTGGACGGGTACGGAAGGCGCGGTTTCGCGGCGCTCTCCGGCGGTGAGCGCCAACGCGTGCTGCTGGCCCGGGCGTTCGCCCAACAGCCCGATGTGCTGGTGCTCGACGAGCCCACCAATCACCTCGACGTCCAGCATCAGGTCGAACTCCTCGCGCTGCTGCGGGCCCAGCGCCGCACGACGCTGATCTCGCTGCACGACCTCAACGCGGCGGCCTCGCTCTGCGACCGGTTGCACGTGCTGCACGAGGGCGCGGTGGTGGCCTCCGGCACACCGCGTGAGGTGCTGACGCCGGAGCTGCTGGCGAAGGTGTTCGGCGTGCGGGCCGCGATCGTCGAGCATCCGCTCACCGGCGACCCGCTGATCGCCTTCGACCACAGGGAGCCCGCCTCTTCGTCCGCGCAGGCGGCCTCGCCGGTGTGAACACTCGGCCACCCGGAAGTCCCGACCCCCACAGCACAGACGGGGGCCGGGACTTCCGCATTGCTACGCGCTCTCGAAGTGGCTGGGGCGGCCGTTGCGCAGGACGAGGTTGCCGAGTTCCTCGGCCTCGCAGCGCCGCATCAACTCCCAGCCGCCGTCGGGCCGGTGCAGGACACTTGAGTGCCAGGGTGTGGTCCAGGCATCTTTGGCGTCCAGCAGTCGGATGCCGAACTTGGCGGCGCCGCGCGGCTGGGGGTGAATGGAGAGCCGGACAGCGCGGGGGTGACGCTCCGCGATCAGGTCGCCCCAGGCGCGGCTGCGCTGGATGACGCCGTAGGCGCGCTGTCTGCACTCGCGCTGGAGGGCGGATCTGGTGCCGGTGAAGTCCACGGTGTCCTCGGTGAGGAAGCGGGTGATGCCGCGGTAGAGGGCGAGGGTGCCGTCGTCGGCCTTCACCTCGGCCCGAAGTTCCTCGACGGTGGGCGCGTACGTCGCGTGGACCCGGGCGCGCTTCTCGTCGTAGGGGAGGTCGCCGAGGACGTCGCGCAGGTCGAACACCGAGAGGTGGCGGAGCCCTTCACGGCGGATCATGGCGGCCAGCTCGTCGGAGTAGGCGTCGATGTGGTGGTCGGGGACGTGGATCAGGTCGCCGAAGATGTGGCCGTCCGAGCAGATCACCATCCGCGCGCCGGGTGCGTACACCTTCCCGACGGTCTCGCACAGCTCGTTGAGGAAGGTGAGGGAGAGGCGCTCACCCTCGTCCGGGAGGTGGCCGAGGACCTTGGCGGGGCTCGGGGACTTGCAGGGGAAGCCGGGCAGGGTGAAGACGATCGGATCGCCGGTGCGGACGAAGTCGGCGAGCTGGCGGAGCTGTTCGGGGAACGCCTCGACGGGTGCAGGGGTGCCGGGGTCGGCGGCGCGGCGGTGGGGCAGGAGCAGTTCCAGGACGGCGGCGCAGGCGCGTTCGACGCCGGGGGCGGGCGGTGTGTTGGTGCCGACGGGCGGCATGCTTCTCCTCCACGAGGGCATGGCGGGATGGCGCCCCGGCGATAGGTGGTGCCGGGGCGCCCGGACGGACGGGCTCAGTGGTTCAGTGGTGCCGGAGTGTCAGATGCGCTTGTCGTACGCGACGGGCAGGCTGTTGACGCCTCGGGCGAGGACGGCCGGGATCCACACCAGCTCGTCGAGGTCGCCCGCGGGCCGCAGCCCGGGCAGGTGCCGCAGCAGGGTGCCGATGGCGATCTGCAGTTCGGCGCGGGCCAGGGCGGCGCCGGGGCAGAAGTGGATGCCGTGGCCGAAGGCGAGGTGGGCGTTGGGGGTGCGATCCAGGTCGAGGGTGTCGGCGTCGGGGAACTGCCCCGGGTCGCGGTTGGCGGCGCACAGGGAGACGATCACGGAGTCGCCGGCCGGGATGCGGGTGCCGTGCAGGTCGCTGTCCTCGGCGAAGAACCGCCAGGTGGTGAGTTCGAACGCGCTGTCGTAGCGCAGGAGTTCCTCGATCGCGCGGGGCGGCAGCTCCGCCTCGTCGCGCAGCCGTTCCAGCTGGTCGGGGTGGCGGAGCAGGGCGATCAGCATGGTGCTGATCTGGTTGGTGACGGGCTCCTGGCCGGCGACCAGGAGCTGGAAGATCATCGAGTCGAGTTCCTCCTGGCTCAGCTCCCGGCGGTCCTTGGCGACGACCAGGCGGCTGAGGAGGTCGTCGTCCGAGTGCTCGCGCTTGTGGGCGACGACGTCGGCGATGTACGTCTGAAGGCCGCGCAGCCGGCCCTCGTAGACGGGTCGGCCGGGGTCGGCCGGACCTACGGGCTGGACGACCTTGCCCCAGTCGCGGTCGAAGCGCGCGGCGAGCTCGGGCGGCAGGCCGATGACCTCGGCGAGGACCTGGAAGGGGTAGTGCGCGGCGAAGCCCTGCACGAGGTCGGCGCCGCCCTCGTCGGGCAGGGCGTCGATGAGGGAGTCGGCGAGCTCCTGGAAGCGCGGGCGCAGGGCCTCGATGCGCCGCGGTGCGAAGGCGTCGAGGACGAGGCGGCGCATGTCGGTGTGCTTGGGCGGGTCCTGGTGCAGGAGGTGGACCTGGAGCTGCGAGTGCTGCGGCTCGGGCATGATCGAGGCGAGGGCGCGCCAGTCGTCGTTGCCGAGGCCGTGGTTCTTGCCTAGGCGGGGGTCGTTCAGGGCCTGGTGGGCGGCCTCGTAGCCGGTGACGAGCCAGGCGGCGATCCCGGAGGGGAAGCGGACGCGGTGGACGGGGCCGGCGTCGCGCATCTCGCGGTAGAGGTCGTACGGGTCGCTCTTGTAGGCGCTGCCGTACAGCGGTATCGGCTCGTCGGCGGTGGCACCGGTGACGGGGCAACGGCCCGGGGAGGGCGTGTTCTGCTCGGGGGAGGTCATGCCTGTGATCCTTCGGAGGCGGACGCGGGTGTTAGAGGGAGAGGGAGGGGCGGTGGTGGTCGAGCCACAGGGCGAGGTCCACCACCCGCTCCAGGCGCAGGCGGTGACCCCACTGGAGCTGGTCGGCAGGGGTGTCGAGGCTGGTCTTGATGACGCTCTCGTCGGCGATGTCGCGCACCTGCGGAGCGTCGAGGGCCTGGCGGGTGAGTTGCTGCAGGCCGCGGTTGTAGTCGGCGTGGTGGGTGGCGGGGTAGTGGTTCTTCGGCCGCCACAGCACCGACTCGGGTGCGATGCCGGTGCCGACGGCGCGCAGCAGGCTCTTCTCCCGGCCGTCGTAGCTCTTCATCGACCAGGGGGCGTTGAAGGCGTACTCGACGAGGCGGTGGTCGCAGTAGGGAACGCGGACCTCCAGGCCCTGGGCCATGGAGAGGCGGTCCTTGCGGTCCAGCAGCTGGCGCAGCCAGCGGGTGAGCGACAGGTGCTGCATCTCGCGCTGGCGGTGCTCGACGGGGTCCTCGCCGTCCAGGTGGGGGACGGCGGCGAGTGCGTCGCGGTAGGTGTCGGCGCGGAACTCGCCGATGCGCAGGGTGGCGGCCAGGTCCGGGTGGAGCGGCATCGCGGCGTTGTCGCCGGTGACCAGCAGCCAGGGGAAGGCCTGCGCCGTGAGTGCCTTCGGGTTGTGGAACCACGGGTAGCCGCCGAACACCTCGTCGGCGGCCTCGCCGGACAGGGCGACGGTGGAGTGCTCGCGGATCCGTCCGAAGAGCAGGTAGAGGGAGGTGTCCATGTCGCCGACTCCGATCGGCGAGTCCCGGGCGACGACCACGGCCCTGCGGTGCTCCACATCGAGCAGGGCGCACGGGTCGAGGACGACGGTGGAGTGCTCGGTGCCGATGAACTCCCCGGCCTCGGCGGCGAACGGGGTGTCGTGCCCGGTGCGCAGCACGTCACCGGTGAACCGCTCGGCCTGGTCGCTGTAGTCGACGGCGTACGAGCGTAGGCGGGCCTGCGGGCCTTCGCTGTGCCGCAGTTCGTCGGCGATCAGAGCGGTGATGACGGTGGAGTCCAGACCGCCGGAGAGCAGGCTGCACAGCGGTACGTCGGCTTCCAACTGGGCGCGGGCGGCGCGGTTGACCAGGGAGCGGACCCGCTCCACGGTGGTGTCCTGGTCGTCGGTGTGCGGGCGGGCCTGAAGCTGCCAGTACAGGTGCTCGGTGATGCCGTCGCGGCCGAGGGTGAGCAGCCCGCCGGGCTCCACCTCGCGGACGCCGGCCCACACGGTCGGGCCGGTGTTGAACAGCAGGCTGTACGCCTCGCGCAGGCCGTCCGCGTCCACGCGGGGCTCGAGTTCGGGGTGCGCGAACAAGGCCTTGGGCTCGGAGCCGAAGGCGAGTCCGCCGTCGATCCGCGCCCAGAACAGCGGCTTGACGCCGAGCCGGTCGCGCACCAGCAGGAGTTGCTCGCTGCGCTCGTCCCAGATCGCGAAGGCGTACATGCCCTCCAGTCGGTCGACGACGCCTTCGCCCCACTCCTGGTAGGCGCGCAGGACCACCTCGGTGTCGCTGCGGGTGCGGAACCCGTGGCCGAGGCGGCGCAGTTCGGCGCGCAGCTGGTGGTGGTTGTAGACCTCGCCGCTGTAGCTGAGCACGACACCGGACGGGTCGGTCATCGGCTGGGCGCCGCCCGTGAGGTCGATGACGGACAGCCTGCGGTGGCCGAGCGCGGCGTGCGCGCCGAGCCAGACGCCGTCGGCGTCGGGGCCCCGGCGGGCCATGGTGGCGGTCATCGCCTCGATGACCGGGGCCTGGGTGCGGGCGTCCTGGTGGAACGACACCCAGCCGGTGATTCCGCACATCGGATGCTCTCCTTGAGGTGGCGTGCAGTCAGTTGGTCCGTGCGAGGCCGGCGGTCCGCCGGCCGGGGACGGCGAGCAGGAGTGCGGCCACGCATGCGGCGGCCGCGGCGAGTCCCAGTCCGGCCCGTACGCCGCCGGTGCCGGCCCCGCCCAAGCCCCAGGCGGTGGTGGCGAGGGCGGGCCCGAGGGTGAAGCCGAGGCTGCGGGCGAGCTGGACGGCCGACCCCGCGGTGGCGATCCGGTCCGGTGGTACGGCGGCCATCACCAGCGACTGGACGGGCCCGCCGTACAGGCCCATGCCGACGCCGGCCAGAGCCAACCGCCACGCGACGTCGGCCAGGGACCAACCGGCGTCCAGCGGGACGAGCAGCAGCAGGCCGAGGGCGGTCACGGTGGCGCCGGCGGTGGCGAGCGGCCGGGCTCCGAAGCGGTCCGCGAGCCGTCCGCCGAGCGGCCCGGCCAGGCCCATCCCGAGCGGGAAGCAGAGCGTGGTCAGCCCGGTCGCGGTGGCGCTCACCGCATCGTCCAGCTGCAGGTGCAGGGAGAGCACGTAACGCATCGCGGCGAAGCCCGCCGCCAGAGCGAGGACGGCTCCGTTGACCCCGTACGTGCCGGAGTCCCGCAGCGTCGAGCTGACGGGCCGCCCACCGGGTCTTCTCAGCCACAGGGCGGTCAGCGGGACGGCCGGGACGGCCAGCAGCAGCCAGGCGGGCGAGCCCGGGGAGAGGGTCAGTGCCAGCAGGAGCGCCGCTATGGCGCCGCCGACCAGGCCGGCGTCCCCGAGCGAGGACCGGTCTGGCAGGCGCAGCCGCCCGCCGGCCGGTGCGTTCCGACGTGCGATCAGCAGGGCGGCCGCGCAGACCGGAAGCTTGACGAGGAAGATCGCCCGCCAGCCGAGGTGGTCGAGCAGCAGCCCGCCCACCGCCGGTCCGGCGACCGCTCCGAGCGGCCCGAGGGTGGCCGGCACGCTCATCGCGCGCCCGCGCAGCTCGGGTCGTACCGAACGGGCGGCGAGCACCGGCATCAGGACGAACAGGACGGCCCCGAAGGCTCCCTGGGCCAGTCGGGCGGTGATCAGCCAGGCGGCCCACGGGGAGACCGCGGCTGCCGCGCTGCACAGGGCGAAGCCGCCCACTGCGAACATCAGGGCAGGGCGAGTTCCGACCTGGTCGAGCCAGCGTCCGGCGGGCAGCAGCAGGGCCACCACTGGGAGTTGGTAGCCGAGCACGGCCCATTGCGCGGTCTCAGCGGAGATACCGAAGCTGCGCGAGATGTCGGGGAGGGCCAGGTTGACGATGTTCATATCGAGCATCGCGACGAAGGACAGCATCCCGGCGACCGCGACCAGGCTCCACTGGTCCTCGGCCACCGCCCGCCCCCTCTCGGCGGCGCGGGTCACGATCCCACCCCCGCTATATGGGGTCTGAGCTGCCGTGATGCCCGCCCGTGCGGCCGCATGATCCGTCCTTCCGCTGTGACGGACTCCGTCGGGTGACGGAGTCCGTCACATCAGTCGGCCGCGGGCCGCCGGAAGTTCCGAACAGATGGATGATTTTTCGAGAAGTCGCCGCTGACCTGGAGGTTCTTCCACGACAACCGGAGCCTCCCGGAGGGCGTGGATGCCGCGAACTTCGCGGCACCCTGCACAGCGCACGGCCGCGGATGTCATGATGTGCCCGCCATGTCTGCCTTCGTAACCGGGGCCGGGCCCGCCCCGGCGCCTCCCGCCTCGCTCGACTTTCGCGTACTGCGTGCCATGCCGTTCGCGACGGTCTGCGTCGTGCTGGCCGCAGCAGGCCACACGCTGGCCTCCGGCGCCGTGGTGCCGACCCGGGCGGTGCTCCTGGGCTGGGTCCTGACCTTGGGCGCGGCCGTCCTCGGGGCACGGCGGGAACGGTCGCTGGCCGCGATCGCCGGCGGGCTGGCCGTCGGCCAGCTGGGCCTGCACCTCCTCTTCCACACCGAGCAGACGCCCGCACGGGCCCAAGCGATGCCGAATGCGGCGGGCATGGCCGGGATGGCCGACATGCCGACCATGCCCGGCATGGGGATGGCCGACGGCACTCACTCCAGGGCGGTGGCCGCGCAACTCGCCGCGCCGCTCGGAAGCGGTTCCCACGCCTCCGCAGCGGCTGCGCCGCACGTCGCCCTGTGGTGCCATGCCTTCCTGCTCGGGCTGAGCCCCGCGATGTTCGCCGGCCACCTCACCGCCACGCTGCTGGCGGCATGGTGGCTGCGGCGGGGCGAGGCGGCCGTGTGGCGGCTGGTCCGCACCACCGCCGAGGCGGCCTCGGCCACCGTGAACGCGGGTGCGGCGAGACTGCGGGAGATGATCGCACGGCTCGAAGCCGTGCTGTCCGGCAGCACCGGGCGCAGGTCGCAGCCGCCCGTCGCGTGGTTCACGAGGGACAGCGGGCGGTGGCAGCTCCCGTCACCGGGGCTGCTCCGGCACTGTGTGATCAGGCGAGGTCCGCCGGTGGCCTCCGCTGCCTGACCGGACGGGCAAGCGCACCCCCACGGTGGTAGCGCTGCCCGCGTCGGCGGCAGCTCCGCGCCCCCGACCACATCAGCACGCCTGGCCTGACCGACGGCGTACGGTGCCCCTGCCAGGAAGCGGCCGGGAGCCGCCCGTACCGACGTCCGCGCGTGCACGCTCCCACACGGAGAACACACAGCCATGAGACCGTCCTTCAAGAACCGCCTTGCCGCCGCCTCCGCCCTGGGCGCCGCCGTCGTCCTGCTGATCGCAGGCCCTGCGTCCGCGCACGTCACCGTGCAGCCGTCCAGCGTGGCCAAGGACGCGACTGACCAGACCTTCGCCTTCCGCGTGCCGAACGAGCAGGAGAACGCCAGCACGGTGAAGGTCGAGATCGACTTCCCCACCGACCACCCGATCCCGTCCGCCATGGTTGCCGCGGTGCCGGGCTGGACGGACCAGATCCAGACCACCAAGCTCGCCACCCCGATCCACACCGACGACGGCGACATCACCGATGTCGTCTCCCAGATCGTCTGGACGGGCGGGCAGATCGCCCCCGGCCACTTCCAGGACTTCACCGTCGACTTCGGCGCGCTCCCCGACGGCACCGACAAGGTGGTCTTCAAGGCCCTTCAGACGTACAGCGACGGCAACGTCGTGCGCTGGATCGAGGAGGCCAAGGACGGCCAGAAGGAGCCCGAGCACCCGGCACCGGTCCTCAAGCTGACCGCTGCCGCCGGTAACGCCCCCAGCGCCGCACCGAGTGCGAAGGCTGACCCGGCCGAGCAGAGCACCGCGACGGCGAAGAGCAGCAGCAGTGACTCCACCGCTCGCGGCCTTGGTATCGCGGGCATCGTCGTCGGCGTCCTCGGCGCCGTGGCGGGCGCCGTGGCGGGCGTTGTGCGCGGCCGCCGCGGCCGCGGCGCCGACAGCACCGGCACTTCGGCGTAACGGACAGGGCCGGTGTGGGACGCAGCACATGTGTCCCACACCGGCCCTACCCGGCCATGGCACCGGGTCCTCTCCCGCCGCCCGGTCCGGAAACGAACAGCTGGTGTCGTACCCCGGCGGCATGACGCACAGCTCGCCGCCGTGCTTGACCTGCGGCGCCGCAACTGCGGTGATGTCGCGGGCAGTAGCGCGATGACCTGAAGGTCCGGGCCGTGGCGTTCGGCGTCCCGGCCCGGACCACGCGCACAAGATGTGCGCCACGGGCGAGTCCCCGCCACGACACCGTGCATGACGATGCGGATGACCACTCGGCCCGAGTCCTGCGGTTGTGCTGTGCCCGAACTCAGGTCACTGTGGATGACGCGGTGTCAGACGGCCGAGGTTGCGAGGTCGTCCAGCGCGCCACTCTTGGCCTGGGCGATGAGGTCCCGGAACTGTTCCTCGCTCATCTGCACCTGCTGCCCGAAGTCGTCGGTGATCCGCACCCGCTTCTCCTGGGGGGCGGCTGGGTCCACAAACAGCTGCGGGCAGCCGCAGTTGCAGTTTCCGCAGAAGGTCGCGATCGGTTCCGTACCGGTGTCGTGCATCTGTGCCACCTCGGTCGCCTCTGTCGTGGGCGTATTTCTCCACCCCAGCGATGCCCGCAAGCCAGGAGCGTTCAAACCAACTCCCGGGCGCCGAAGGACCCGTGGGGTGGCGAGCCGCGGGTGCGTCTCGTTGACGATCCACCCGCGAACCGGGTGGCGGCGGACAGATGCGCCGACGAGGGATGTGGCCAACCTTCGTACCCGACGCGCCCGCGCGGCGTTCCCGTCGGGCAAGACGTTCCTATGGGCCCTGGTCGCCGAGTTGAGCGTACTGCGGCAGTCTCGACCAGGCGCAAGCGTCAGCGAAGCCGATGCGGGTACGACTGAGCCACCGGATTTTCGGTTATCACTGCGTCCGCCACGGGTCTCCTGTCCTGTGAGGCCGTACTTCCCCCGGTTCTCACAGCAGCACGGGCCAGGCGCATCAGGGCGCCATCGGCCGAGGACGAGCAGGAGACCGCCCATGGGACCTCACCGTCGTACCAGACCCATCACCGGCGCCGCCTTGTCCGCCGCGACCGTGATCGGTGGCGGCGTCTCCTCGACTGCCGACGGCCATCCGGCGCTGGCCGTTGTCGCCGAGCCGGTCGCGGACCGCAAACTGGCGGCGACCGGTTCCTACCTCTCGGACGGCTTCGACACCCGGGGAACTGTGACGGCCACGATGATCTCCGTGGATGTCCGGTGGGATGACGCGCCGTCGGGCCGCCATCGCTGCGCACCACCTGCGGGGTCCGCCGGGCGGCGAGCGAGGAATGCTGCTGCAGGTGTGTCGCACCAGCCTGACAGGGTCGCGGCTGTGACCGGCGCAGCCACGCGTATCTGTTCATCCAAGCGCCCTTCTCGGCGCGCTCGTACGGGAAAGACCTGCTGATGTTCGCTTCTCCTCGTTCGGTCTCGCGTGGTTGGGCCGTGGCGGCCGGTGTGCCCGCACTGCTCGCCTTCGCGCTCATTGCGTGCGGTTCGTCCTCGCACTCCGAGCACTCGGGCATGCCGGGCATGGACCATTCGGGCATGCCGGGCATGCCCGGCATGATGGCGGCAGGCGAGGGGCTCGCCGCCGAACTGGACGGCTACCGCCTGGACGCGCCAGCCACCAGCCTTCCGGCCGGCCAGGCGGTGAGCTACCCGTTCACCATCACCGGCCCGGACGGCCGACCGATCACCGACTTCGCGGTCGTCCAGACCAAGACGCTGCACTTCTACGCGATCCGCTCGGACCTCACTGGCTATCAGCACCTGCACCCGACCATGGCCGCCGACGGCACGTGGACCGCCGACCTGGCCGCCCTCGAACCGGGCAGCTGGCGGCTGTACGCCTCGTTCACACCGAACACCGGCCCGCACAAGGGCAGTGAGTTCGTCCTCAGCCGTACCGTCACCGTGCCCGGCGAGGCCGCCGCCGCGCCACTGCCCGCCGCAGCCGACAGCACCACCGTCGACGGCTACACCGTCGCCGTCCAGAGCGGGCCGATGGCCGGGATGACCCACAAGCTCACCGCCACCATCAGCAAGGACGGCCAGCCGGTCACCGATCTCCAGCCGTACCTCGACAGCTACGCCCACCTCAGCGCCTTCCACGAGGGCAACCAGGCGCTGGCCCACCTCCACCCCCAGAACATCGTCGACGGGGACCACGGCGGGCCGACGCTGACCTTCAACGCCATACTCGGCGACCTCGGAAACTGGCGGGTCTTCCTCCAGTTCCAGACCGCCGGACAACTGCACACCGCAGTGCTCACGCTGCACGTCGCCTGACGCGAAGCCGTGGGGGAACCGCTCCGGTGGCGCTCCCACGGCACGGAGTGCGGCCGGTTGTCCAGAGCAGCACGTGGTGCCGGGTGCTGTGCATGGGCCGCCGTCGCGGTGCTCTGCTCGACCGTTCGCGGCCTCGGTGTCGCGGCATCGTCGTCGGCGTGCTCGGCGCTGCGGCGGGCGTCGTGATCGGCCGCTGCGGCAACGGTACTTCGACGTAGCGAGTAGTCCGTCGTCGCGGACCTGGGCGACGTCAGGCTCGGTGGAGTCCCGGTCGAACGGCCAGTAGGCGACCAGGTCCTCCTTCTCGCCCTTGAGCCGGGTGAACAGGTTGTCCAGCAGCTGCTCGTGGGTGCGGGCGGTACGCCAGATCCGTACCTCCTCCAGGACGCCGTCGAACGACTCCACCGCCTTGCCGCCCCTGACCACCGCGCCCAGGGTGAGCTGGGCGTCGCCCGGGTCGGCGAAGGCGGCGGTGTCGGGCGTGCCGGGGGTGCCAGCCGGGTCGCAGGCCACCGAGACGCCGTTGCGATAGAGCCGGAATACGCTGCCACGCGGGTCGGGGTTGCGCACCCAGCGGGCGCCGCGCAGCCGGGCGGGGTGCGAGCCGGTGGCGTCGGCCGCCGTGCTGCCCGCGTTCTCCTCGAAGCGCCAGTGCGCGACCAGGCCCCGGTCGCGGGCGGTCACGGCGGTGCCGAGGCGGGCCGCGTCGCGGGCGGCGCCCCAGATCCGCACCTCGGCGAGCACGCCGGTCAGCGGCTGCACCGTCGAGCCGTCACGGGCCCGGCCGAGCTCCAGGTGCGCGTCGTTGCCGCGCGGGCCGGGGCCCTCGTAGCGGGCCGCGCCGATCTCCCGGCCGTCCAGGTGGAAGCGGACGTCCTGCCACTCGCGGACCTCGACCGACTCGACCAGCTCCACGCTCTGGGTGACCGGCTTGCCGTCCGCCCCGACCGCGCTGATCTGGCGGGTGCCCTTCTGCTCCTGCATCGAGCGCCCGCCCTTGCGGACCACCGCGATCCGGTGGAACGTCCCGGCCTCGACGCCCTCGGTGGAGGTGAAGCGCACGGCCCGGCCGTCCGGCTCCTCGAAGGCGAACTCCAGCCGGCCGTCCGGCAGTACCGCCAGCCGGTACGGCACGCAGCCGCCCGCGCCGTCGGCGGTGCGGCCCTTGGAGAGCAGGCCCTGGGTCTCGCCGAGCCGCTCCAGTCGGGCGAACACCTCCAGCGTCAGGTCGTCGGCGATGTCCAGAGTGTCGTCGTCCGCGACCTCCAGGTAGGCCTCGCCGTCCAACCGGACCGCCCAGGACTGCTGGTAGGCGGCGGCGAGGTGGCTCCACTCGCGCAGCGGGAAGCTCTCCCGGCTGACCACCCGCCGGTCGCCGACGGTGGCGACCGCCCGGTAGCCGCCCTCGTCGATCGGCGAACGCGCCGGGACAGGGCCGGGTTTGCCGCGCAGCTCGGCGTGCCGGTTGCTGCCGGAGCGGTCCGTCAGCACGGGCTGCGCGCCGGGCGCCGGGGCGGAGTACGCCCAGTAGCCGAGCAGCCCGGCCTCGGCGCCGGTCAGCCGCCGCTTCATGGCCGCGCGTACGTCGTCGCCGCCGCGCGCCGTCGACCAGAGCCGGACCTCGTCGAGGTGGACCGAGGCGAACTCGCCCGGCCAGCACGGCACCGAGGCGAACGAGAGCCGGCCCTGGCCCCGGTAGGTGGCGGTGGCGGTGCGGCGGGCGATCTCCTGGCCGTCCAGGTAGATCACCTGCTGGCGGGTCTGGCTCTGGAAGACGCAGGCCCAGTGATGCCACTCGGTGTCGACGAACTGCCGGTCCGTCGTCAGGTCGTCGCCGCAGAAGGCGAAGGTGAAGGAGGAGTTGGAGCGGAAGCCGATGTGCAGGGACTCGCTGTTCCGCTGCTGCTCGGTGCTGTGGCCGAGCAGGTAGTGCGCCTTTGGGTTGATGGTGGTACGGCGGGCCCAGAACTCCACCGTGAAGTCGCCGTCCCCGAAGCCGAACGCGCCGGGCACCACGGCGGCGGCGCTCACCCCGTCGTAGGCCAGCGCGGTGACGGCGGGACCGCCGACCAGGCCGAGTCCGTACGGGGTGTCGCCCGCGTTGGCGTGCAGCAGCCGCACCGGGCCCTCGACCCGCTCCGGGTTGATCCATGCCTCCAGCGTGAGGTCACCCGCCGTCGCCGCCCGAGACACCTGCTCGGCTGGCAGTGCCAGGAAGCGTCCCTGGCCGTCGAAGGCGTACGCGCGGCCCGGCATGTCGGCGCGCCAGCGGCCGCCGTGCCCGCGCACCAGGCCGTCCGCGCCGCCGAGTGGGATCTCGGCCAGACCGCCGGGTCGACGGTGACCAGCCGGGAGCCGGCCGAGAGCGCGACGCCGGGCCGCGAGGCCGTGGACCAGCGGTGGTCGTAGCGCACCCGCTGCACGCTCATGCCCGGCTTGAGCAGGGTCACATCCGCGCCCGCGCCAAGGCGCAGCGACTTGGCGCCGATGGGATGGCTGCCCTCGAAGCGGAAGCCGTGGCCGCCGACGGTCACGAAACCCGGGCCGGTCAGCGGGGCGAGGGTGACCTCGGTGAACTGCACCACGTCGCCGTCGATCCGCAGCACGGTGCCGATCGTCACGGGCTGCTCGTCCGGGTGGGCTCGTGGAACGCCCGGCCTTCCATATCCCGGGTGCCGAGGCTGTCCTTCCCGGAGTCCGGGCGGCCCTTGTGGCGGCTGCGCCGGTAGCGGACCTCCAGCACCGGCTTCAACTCGCCGCCGGCCAGCACGAAGCGGTCGCAGAGCAAAGTGGCGTCGACCAGCGCGACCTTGCCCGCGCCGGGTCGGCAGAGGAGCCGGTGCCGTCGGAGAGCCGGAAGACCGCGTCCGGGTCGTCGGCCCGGACGGACTGGCGCAGCACGTACAGGTGGGTGCCGTCGGAGACGACGTGGAAGGGCGTGGCGGCGCCGAGCCGGGCCGTGCTGGACAGGAACGGGTCCAGCTCGTCCTCGTCGAGCCGCTCCTCCGGTTCGGCCTCAACCCGTCCGCCGCGCTTGACCGCGGGCATCCGTACCGCGCCGGCCACGGCGTAGCCGACCCGGGCCAGCTCGGCCGGGAAGCGCAGCGGCAGCGGATTCTCTGACCAGCACTCCGCGTCCGCCTCGCCGCGCGCCTCGTCGTGCTGCGACAGGTCCAGGACCGTGTAGACGATGCGCCGCTGCTCGTCCATCGCGAACGCGACCGTGCTGCCCTGGTGCCGCACGGTCGTGGTGTGCACATAGGCGCGGTCGCTGTAGACCTTCGTCAGGTGCTGAATCTCCGTCAAGCCTGCCACCTCGTACGTCACTGGCCGCCGGGAGCCGACGCCCACGATCAATACCGAACGTGGCAAAACTTTCACCCAGTGTGACAGGCGGACAAGATGCTTTTCTGCCAGCCGAGAGATCGAAATCGGCCCAGGCTCGTGATGCAGACCCTAACCTCACGCTTTCATGGAGCGGAGCCGTCCGACGGGTGGTCAGAAAAGCAGAGAACACCGCTTAGCCGGGATGACAGGGTTTCTCGTTCGTACTCCGAGAAGCAGGACGCCGCCCCGGCCCGGGAGAAGTCCTTCGGGTACCATCCGCTGTTCGCGTTCGTCGACCGTGGCGCCTGCGGTTCCGGGGAGCTGCCGCCCGGCGCAGGATCTCCTTTTCGACCTGCCACTCCCGCTCGGCCTTGCGCAGCCGCGCGAGCTCGGCACGCTCGTCGGAGTCCAACGCCGGCTCGGGCCCCGCCGACCCGGCGCCAGCGGCGCGCACCCAGTTCCGGAGAGTCTCGTGATTGACCCCGATCTCCTTCGCGACCGCCTCGAACGTACGCCGGCCACCCGACGCTCGGTGCAACGCCACCGCATCACGTCGGAACTCATCCGAGTACTTCGACGGACGTCCCACCTGGACTTCCCTTCCTGGACCTACAAGATCCAAGTGTCAGGGGTGTCCACGTCGCGGGGCAAAGCTCAGCTCAGTCGTTTGCCCAGGCCACTGCGGGAAAGACGTGTGGCTAGAGTTGTCTGCGAGATCGGAGGACACCATGATCGTCCTCGGAGTCATCCTGCTTGTCGTCGGGTTTCTGCTCCACCTCGGCTTCCTGTGGATGATCGGGATCGTCCTGCTGGTCATCGGGGCCATTTTGTGGATCCTGGGATTGGTGGGACACGCCGTCGGCGGCCGCCGCCACTACTGGTGACACACCTCTACCTCGCCGTCCGCGAGCAGATCACCTTCAGGGCACGCGACATCAACCATGTCGCCGCACACTGGCAGGAGGCGCTGAACCAGTTCTCACTCTTCTTCGAGGACCGGCTCAGCATCCGATAACCCAAGGCACTTACACGAGATCGCTGACACGCCCCCGGGCCGTTCGGGAGGACTGATGAACCGGGTGGAAGTCGTTGTGCGCCAGATCGACCGTTTCCAGCAGCGGCATGCCGTAGCAGGGATACCGTTCGCGGTCATTCAGAAGTTCGGCAACGACCAGGCTGGCGGCAAGGCCACCATCATCGCCTACTACGGGCTTTTCGCGATCTTTCCCCTGCTCCTGGTCTTCTCCACCGTCCTCGGCTTCGTCCTGAGCGGGGATCCCGAACTGCAGCAGCGGATGGTCAATTCCGCATTGGCCGACTTCCCGATCATCGGCAGCCAGCTTCGCAACGCGGCGCACCCGATGAGGGGCAGCCCCCTGGCACTCGCAGTGGGCCTGGCCGGCGCGCTCTACGGCGCGCAGGGGGTCGGTCAGGCCGCGCAGAACGCCATGAACACGGTCTGGAACGTCCCTTTCAAGGAGTGGCCGGGGTTCGTAGGCCGTCGGGTACGGGGGTTTGCGATCCTGGTGGTCCTGGGGCTCGGCGTTCTGCTGTCGAGCGCCCTGATCGGCTACGCACCCCGGTTCGGGCCCCTGAACGGCCCGTGGACCTTGGCCGCGTCAACGATCGTCAACTTCGGCGTCTTCCTCGCCGCCTTCACGATGCTCACCGCCGCCACCGTACGGGTGCGGGACGTGCTCATCGGAGTGGTGATCGCGACCGGGTTCTGGGAAGTGCTGCAGACGGTGGGGGACGTCTACGTCCGCTACGTCATCAATCACGCCGCCGACGTGTACGGCTTCTTCGCGATCGTGATCGGCCTGCTGACCTGGGTGTTCACCGGAGCTCGACTGACCCTGCTCGCGGCGGAGATCAACGTCGTCCTGCGGTACCGGCTGTGGCCGCGCTCCATGACCCAGCCCCCTTTCACGCCGCAGGACAAGGACGCGTTCACCCTGCTCGCGAAGATGGAGGAACGCCGACCGGAGGAGACGGTCGAGGCGACCTTCAGCGCCGAGGCCGACCGGCAGCCACTCGACGAACTGGCCGCACCTGCTCCTCCGCCCGCTGCCACCGATTCGACAGAGGGGCCACCTCGCTGATCCTCCGCCACATCGGCCGTGTCGGATGTCAACAGCTGGGCGAGGAAGGCGGGTTGTCGCTCAGGACCGCTGGACCACTGCGACGTCCGGATGTCGACCTCGCCGGAGTCCTTGATCTTCTGCCAATGCTTGGTGATGGCCCACCCCCCCCGAACGGTCGCGAGATGAAGGTGCCGGCGGTGTGCGACAGGGAGGCGGGCAGGCCGGCCTCGCGGACGGCGGCCACGCAGGCCTTGACCGGCAGGGTGGCGAAGTGGGCTGCCGGACCGCCGGGCACCACCGGCCGGTCCACCGGCTGCCGGCCCGTGTTGTCGGGGATGCGTGCGTCCTCGATGTTGATCGCGATGCGCTCGACCCCGAGATCGGACCGGCCGTCGGCCTGGCCCACATGGACCACCAGGTCAGGTCCGGTCTCCCGGACCGCCGTCGACAGTTCGTCGACCGCCCGGCCGAACACGCAGGAGAGCCGTCGGACGGTCACCTTCAATCCGTCCGGCGGGCCGTCGGCGACCAGCCGGACGGCTTCCCAGGAGGAGTTGAGCGCCGCGCCACCGAAGGGTTCGAAGCCGGTGAGCAGGACCCGGGTCATCAGGATTGCCGCCTCTCGTGGTGGTCGGTGTCGCCGAAGGCGTCCTCAGAACGCGACGACCGAGATGATGGCGATGTTGCAGGCCAACATCGCGCCCGCGGTGGGGATCTGGGCCCTGATCGGCCCGTACTGGTCCTTCAGTTCGAGCAGTGCGGCGGGCACCAGGTTGAAGTTGGCGGCCATCGGCGTGACCAGGGAGCCGCAGAAGCCGGCCAGCATTCCGACGGCGAGGACGACCGCCGGGTCGCCGTGCAGCCGGACGATGAGTACCGGCCAGCCGATGGCGGCGGTCATGACGGGGAACGCCGCGAAGGCGTTGCCCATGACGGCGGTCAGCAGTGCCATCCCGACGCAGTAGAGCACCACTGCGAGGTAGCGGTTGCCGTCGGGCAGGACGTGCGTGACCAGCCTACCGACCTGGGGGCCCACCCCGGCGGCCTGGAAGATCGACCCCAGTACGGCCAGGAGTTGGGGCAGCAGCAGAGCCCAGCCCATCGCCTCCAGCAGACCGCGGCCGGCGTGTACGGCGACGGCCGGATTACGTTCGCGGGTCACCAGCAGTCCCACTCCCACGGCGGCCAGCGCGCCGAGTCCCAGACCGATGACGGTCTCGCTGCCCGGCTGCAGCAGCGGCCTGCTGCCGAGGTGCCACTGCTTGGCGAGCGTGCCGCAGACGACGGCGACCAGGGGGACGGTGAGCGCGGGCAGGAACAGCCGGTTGCCGATCCCGGCGGCGGATTCCTTGCGCTGCGCGGAAGTCGAGGTCCTCGGCGTGCCGCGTCCGGTCAGACCGAATCCCGCCAGAGCGGCCATGGCCAGCACGGCGGCGCCGAGCGGAGCGGCGGGTGCGGTCTTCCGCACCACCCAGGTGCCGTAGACGAAGCTCAGGCCGAGCAGTCCCCAGAACGCCGCGGAGCCGAACCGTTCGGGATTGCTGCGGTCGGCGGCCATCTGCGCCGCCATTGCCAGGAGCATCGCGCCCACCAGCCAGTACAGCCACTCCACCTGGATCACTTCGCCCCCTGTGCCGATCGGCGCCGCGAACCGGCGAGTTGACGGTTCACTACGGTCGACTCCCGTTCGAGGCGGTGGTCCAGGCGCAGCAGCCGGGTGCCGTGGATGAGGGCAGCGCACAGCGCGGAGGGGATCGCCCACATTGCGAGCTGGGCGGGCTCCAGGTGGGTGTGGTAGGTCGCGTTGACGAAACCGGTGATCAGCAGGACCGAACCGATCGCGAGGAAGCAGTCCTCGCCGAAGAAGAGCCCGACCGTGTCGGCGCTGGCAGCGTACGAGCGGACCCGCTCGCGGGCGCGGTCGGTCAGCGTTCCGTGCCGGCGTTCGGCCGCGGCCTCCGCCATCGGCGCCACCACGGGCCGCACCGCCTGCGCCGGGCCGCCGATGCTGGTGAGCCCGAGGGCCGCGGAGAGCTGCCGGAACACCAGGTAGACCGTCAGCAGCCGCCCGGCGCTGAGCCCGCGGAGCCGGCCGATCAGGGTCCGGGCCTGCTCCTGCAGGCCGCTGCGCTCCAGCAGGCCGATCACTGGCAGGACGACGACGAACAGGCTCACCGAGCGGCTGGAGGCGAAGCCGGCCCCGAAGGCTGCCAGCACCGCGGTTGGCGAGAGCCCGCCCAGCAGGCCGGTGGTGACGCCGGCGACACCGACGATCAGCAGGGGGTTGCGTTTGGTGGCGAAGCCCGCCACCACGATGAGGATGCCTAAGAGAACGAGCACGCCCTTGGCCGCCTTCCGGGCCGGAGGTCACCGTTTTGTGGGGAGGACCCTGGGGGAGAGTCGTAGCGAGGCTAGGGGTTGTTGAACAATCCGACAAGAGTGCGGGTGTCCGGTTCTCTCCCCGCCGGGCTGCCGCGACGGATCGCCCCGACGGGTCGGGGCCGGGGTTTCGAACGGAGGCGGAGGGCCGCGTGGTCGGAGGCGAGCAGGGCAGTACCGGGGCTTTCGGCGCACTGGCGGCCGAGCGCGGCCGGCTCGAGCGCACCGGGGTGGCGCAGCGGGTGGCCGAGGTACTGCGCGACCACATCACCGAGGGGCGGCTCGCGCCGGGGACGAGGCTGTCCGAGGAGGCGCTCGGCGAGGCGCTCGCGGTCTCCCGCAACACGCTGCGGGAGGCGTTCCGGCTGCTGGTGGACCAGCGCCTGGTGGTGCACGAGCTCAACCGCGGCGTCTTCGTCCGGATCCTGACCCCCGAGGACGTCGACGACATCTTCACCCTGCGCCTCGCCCTGGAGACGGCCGGTGTCCGTGCGGCCCCGCGCGCGGCACCCGAGCGGCTAGCCCAGGTCCGGATCGCACTGGCCCAGGCCGAGGCGGCCGAGGGACGGGGCGACTGGGTCGCGGTCGGTACCGCCGACCTGCGCTTCCACCAGTCCGTCGCCGGGCTCGCCGGAAGCATGCGGATCGACGACTGCATGTCCCGGCTGCTGGCCGAACTCCGCCTGGCGTTCGGCGCGGTGCCCACGGCGCACGGCCTGCACGAGCCGTTCCTGCGCCGCAACCAGATCCTCGCGGGGCTGCTGGAGTCCGGTGAGAGCGACGACGTCGAGGTGGAGCTGACCCGATACCTGGACGACGCGCGGAGGGTGATCGTGACCGCCATGCGGGCGGCCGGGCCGGGAGCGACTCCCGGGCCCGGCCCCGCGGCGGTTACCAGCGAACGGCGGTGAAGTCGACCGGCCGGGGCTGCAGGTCGCTGGCGCGCGCGGCGAGTCCAGCGAGCCGCAGTGCCATGTCGTGGGCGGGGAGCCGGTGGCGGTCGCCGTGACCGGGCAGCAGCCACTCGAAGCGCAGCCGATCGGCGGTCCGGGCCAGTGAGGCGGCCAGCTCCCGGATCGAGTACCAGGTGACGCTCTCGGCGACCTCGATGTCCCCGGTGGTGCGGGACCAGTAGAAGCTGTCGCCGCTGAAGCAGTACCGCCCGTCCGCGAGGTAGAGCACGCTGCCCCGGGTGTGCCCGGAGAAGGGCTGGGCGGTCACTCCTTCGGCGATCTCCACCGGGTCGGTGCCGCGGAGCACGCGGTCGGCGTCCGGCGCGGCGTCCAGGTCACCCTCGTGGATCCAGAGCCGGGCACCGAAACGGTCGGCGTAGCGGCGCCCGTGCGCGGCGTGGTCGCGATGGGTGAGCAGCACGTCCGTGACGGGCCCCAGCGCTTCGTAACGCGCCGCGAGCGAGGCGCTCCAGCGCGGCGTGTCCACCATCATCGTGGTGCCGCCGGGGCGGCGCAGCAGGTACGAGTTGGCTCCCGCGGTCTGCCTGGAGTTGTGTCCGCACAGCAGCACGCCGTCGTCCAGCGCCAGCGGGAACGGGTCGTCCGCCGCGGCCAGGGGCCGCCGGCCCGGGGGGTGGATCGACCTGGTGGGGCAGGCGTGCGCGGCGGCCTGGAGCAGCCGGACCTCGGACTCGTCCTGCGGCTGGCGCAGGACGACCGAGCGCCCGTCGACCTCGCCGATCAGCCCTGGGGCCAACTGCCGCGCGACGTCGCAGTTCGTGCAGCGCCCGTCCACCTGCCAGCCGTCCTGTGATCGCACCTCACCCATGGTGGTGCTCCCTTCCGCGGTATGTCCGACAACCTGTCGCTCGATTTCAGGAGTACCCCGCGCCGGAGGGAGACCGGAAGGGGGACGGATCTTGTACTTGGGGCACCAGGCTGCTCTGCCGCTGGTTCTTCTGCCACTCGCGGCGAGAACGTCCGGGCGCGCTGTTCCGGATCAGGCTGGGGGAACGCCGGGCCGGGCCGGAGTGCCGCTGGGGCCGGGCCGGACGCCGTGGCGGAGGCTCCGTCCGGCGGATGGTCAAGGCGGCGACGGATGCGCTCGGTTGACGCGGAATCCCTGCTGGCGTATACCGCTTTACGTGATCATTAAGAAGTGGAACCCCGTCACCGGGAGCGCGTAGCCGTGAACCGCGTCCTCGGCGACCTCCGCGCGCTGGCCGAGGAGACCGGCCAGAGCCCCGGCCTGACCCTGCTCACCGCCCTGTTCCTGGCCGCGGCCGCCGCCGCCCTGCTGGTGCACTTGTGCGCCGCCGTGGCGCGGCGCGGCAGCCTGCGGGCCGCGACACCCACGAGCTCTTGGCGGGAGGCCGCGGTGAGCTGCCTCGCCACCGCGGCCGTGCTGTACGCCTTCGGCCTGCTGAAGGGCTACCGGCGGGTCGAGGACGAGGCGCGGGTGTGCGGACTGGCCCGGTACGGCGACCCGGCGGAGTCCGACGTGCTTCCCAAGGACAGCCTGCTGCCGCTGAGCTCCAGCTGTACCTGGAGTGACGGGTACAGCATCGAGTTCGTCCCCTCGTTCGTGAACCCCGGCCTGGCGCTCTCCCTGGCCGGTGCGGCCGTCGCCGTGGTGCTCGCCGCCATCCGCCATGAACAGTCGCGCCGGAACAAGTGAGCCAAGAGCAGGGCCACTTGACGTAGCGAGTGGCGAGGGACATCCGGGGCGGAATGTGCGTCAAGCCGACGTCGGAGCACATCTCGGCAGCGAGCGGGTTTGACCAACTCTTGGTCCAGGAAAGACGACTTGCAGGTATGCGGCCACCTGCATGAGGTTGACGTGGGCCGGGCGTGCGGAGGCCTTCCAGCGCCGGACGCGGCGCGAAACAGCCGGGGCGGCAGCGTCCGATTCGCGGAAGAACCCGACTTGAATCCGCAACGAATTGGTGGAACTAGCCTTGAGGGAAGGCCAGTTGGTCGGAGTGGCGGGATTCGAGGCTACGAAGGGCAGAGTCTCGATCACCGACTGCACGGAGACATCTCAGTGGTCTCTTCGGTCGCCGCGAAGACGCCCTGGACATACGCTGGTCCTATTGACGGCGGTCATGTGGCCGCCGGACAGAGTGATTTGTCGTCGATGGCGTCCTGGCCATCGCATGAGCCAGGCGTGCGGCCCGCTTCCGTGGCGGTCGTGGTCCGCGCCGGCACTTGCTGCTGTTTTCTGTGCGACCAGGGGGTCGCAATGAGAAATCCAACTCGGGTACACCATCGCGCCGCGAGCATCTTCGCAACGGCGCTGATGACCGGAGGCATGATGCTGGCGACGGTTGCCACCGCGACCGTCTCCCACGCGGCGGAGTTCCCCGCCCAGATCAGCCCCGGTGACCAACAGACCATGCTCTCCCAGACCAACAGCGTTCGCGCCCAGGCCGGCCAGTCAGGTCTGAGCTGGGACGGCGGGCTTGCCTCCGAGGCACAGTCCTGGGCTGACAACCCGGCATCCACCGCGGGCGGCACGCTGCACCACGGGTCGATAAGCAACGCCGCCGAGAACATGTCGAGCGGCGGGCCGGGCCAGGCCACGGGGCAGTGGGCCAGCGAGAAGAGCGCCTACGACTCCGATCCCAACCATGACCCGTACGCCAACCAGGCGGGGTACCAACGCTGGGGTCACTACTACAACATGATCAACCCCAGCTACAGCAAGATGGGCTGCGGAGCGAGGAGCGGCGTCACGGTGTGCCGGTACGCGCCCTGACCACCCGGCACCTCCGGATGTGGACCGGTCGTCGCAGTCGACTCCGCCATCCATCGTCCGTACTCACCAACACGCCGCCGGGGCCCGTCAAATGGGGCCCCGGCGGTCTGGCAACCGCCTCCGCGGAGGCCGGAACGCCGCAACCGACCGCCACTCGGCGCGACTGAACGGCTGCACCGTGCTCTCCTCGCCGGCAACCGTGATCACTCGTCAACGAGACTCCGATCCGCCGGGCTGACGGTGCGTCGGCGGATGGACAGTTGACCGGCTGCTCGTCAACGTCGCGTTGCTGCGGGACGGTGTCGTCGACTGCGTCGCGCGCCTGCTCGGGCACCTCACCGCCCGGCGGTAGTCGGACTCTGCCCTCCCACCCGGCCCCGGTCAGGCAGGCAGCCGTCCGCGTCGCAGGCTGGCGAGCACCCCGAGTGCGATCAGCGCCACCACGGCGGCGAAGACGGTCCCGGCGTACCGGAGCCCGACGTGGACGATCAGCACGCCGACCCCGATCGCGGGCAGCGCCAGCATCGCGTACGCCACCGCGAACAGGGCCGAGAACGCCTGGCCCCGGACAGCCGGCTCGGTCCGCCTGGTGATCAGTGCGATGCCCTCGCCGAGTGCGAGGCCGGCCGAAAGCCCGTCGGCCACCGCGGCGGCGACGAGCGGCACGGCGGAGGCGGTGAGCATCGCGGTGGCGATCAGCGCCGCGGACGCGACCAGGCCGAGGCAGGCGGCGGGCAGGACCGGCCGGGGAGTCAGCACCCGGGCGAGCAGCTGCCCGGTCGCGACGCAGACGAAGGTGAGCGAGACGGTGGCTCCGGAGAGCGTGGGGGAGTCCAGTCGCAGCAGCGTGGTGAAGAACAGCCCGGTGGTGGCCGTGAGCACGCCCATGACCGCGAACCCCGACCCGGCCGCCAGCGCGCAGCGTACGAAGGGCGCCCTGATCTCCGCCGGGACCCGTGGCAGCTGGAGGGTGAACAGCCGCTGTTCCGCCCGGCGTTCGACGGTCTCCGGCACCGGGCCCAGGAGCAGCAGGGTGACAAGGACCAGGACGGCGTTGACGGCCCAGGCCAGCCGCAGCGGATCGGGTGCCCACTCGGCCAGGACCCCGGCGAGCAGCGGGCCGCCGGCCAGGCCACCCATATTGGCCGCCAGGGCGATCCGGCCCGCCCTGATCCGCCCTTGTGGCGGGGCCAGTTCGGTGAGATGGGCGGTCGCCGCACCGGTGACCAGCGCCGCGGACAGCCCGGACAGCACCCGTCCGCCCAGCAGCAGCGCCAGACCGTCGGCGACCAGGAAGATCCCGGCGGCGGCCCCGGCCAGCAGCAGTGCGGCGGCGGTCACCGGCTTGCGTCCGGCCCGGTCCGAGAGCGAGCCGAAGCCGAGCAGACCGGCCACCACACCGAGCGCGTACACCGCGAACGCGACTGTGACCGTCAGCGCGGAGAGACCGAAGGCCGCCGCGTAGTCCGGATAGAGCGGGGTGGGGATGGTGGTGCCGACCATCACCGTCCAGAAGGCGCCGGCCACGCTGGCGGTCGCCTTGCCCCGGTGGTGACGGGCCCGGCGGGAGCGGGAGACGGTGCGGTCGGAGGGCATCGGGACTCCTGCGAGCTGGCCGTTGCGCTGACGGGGATCACCGGGCAGTGAACCACCGCCCGGTAGCCGGAGCGGGCTCGCCATGCCAGTGAGCCGCCGCCCGCACTCACTCCACCGGTCCGCTGCCGGGCCGCCGCCGGGCCCGGGCAGGGCGGTCCCGGTCGAACGCAACGCGCAGGAGGTCGGCTGCGCTCCGCGGCGCTCTTTTGATGCTTCGATAGGTGCGCCCGACCCGTCGGTGGGATGACGCTGATCACCCGTCAGCAGAGAGGCACTGGGATGACCGAACAGCTGGACGCCCGGCCGGGTGGCGGCGCGGATGCGCCGGTGCGGCCGGCGGTACGGACCGGAGCCGTGGTCCTGGGCTGGCTGCGCACCACCGACCACAAGACCATCGGGAACATGTACCTGCTGACCTCGTTCGGGTTCTTCCTCTTCGGGGGCGTGCTGGCGATACTGATGCGCGCCGAACTCCTGCAGCCGGGAATGCAGTTGCTCAGCCGGGACCGGTACAACCAGCTGTTCACCATCCACGGCACGGTGATGCTGCTGCTGTTCGCGACGCCGACCTTCACGGGATTCGCCAACGCCGTGATGCCGCTGCAGATCGGGGCGCCGGACGTCGCCTTCCCCCGGCTGAACGCCTTCACCTACTGGGTCTTCCTGTTCGGCGGGCTGATCGTGGTGAGCGGATTCCTCACCAGCAACGGCGCGGCCTCGTTCGGCTGGTTCGCCTACGCCCCGCTGAACGGGCCGGTCCGTAGCCCGGGCGCCGGCGGGGACCTCTGGGCCATGGGCCTGGTGGTGGCCGGTCTGAGCACCATCCTCGGCTCGGTCAACTTCATCTCCACCATCGTGTGCCTGCGGGCGCCGGGGATGACCCTGTTCCGGATGCCGATCTTCACCTGGAACGTGCTGTTCACCTCGATCCTGGCCCTGCTGGCGTTCCCGGTGCTGACCGCCGCCCTGCTCGGCCTGGAGGCGGACCGCAAGTTCGGGGCGCACGTCTTCGACCCCGCCAACGGCGGCGCGATCCTGTGGCAGCACCTGTTCTGGTTCTTCGGACACCCCGAGGTGTACATCGTGGCGCTGCCGTTCTTCGGGATCGTCTCGGAGATCATCCCGGTGTTCTCCCGCAAGCCGATCTTCGGCTACTACGGGCTGATCGCCGCCACCATCACGATCACCGGCCTCTCCGCGGTGGTCTGGGCGCACCACATGTTCGTCACCGGGCAGGTGCTCCTGCCGTTCTTCTCGGCGACCTCGCTGCTGATCGCGGTACCGACCGGGGTGAAGTTCTTCAACTGGGTCGGCACGATGCGCTACGGCTCGCTCTCCTTCGAGACGCCGATGCTGTTCTCGGTCGGCTTCCTGGTGACCTTCCTGCTGGGCGGTCTCACCGGAGTGCTGATCGCCTCCCCGCCGATCGACTTCCATGTGTCCGACAGCTACTTCATCGTGGCCCACCTGCACTACGTGCTGTTCGGCACGGTGGTCTTCGCGACCTTCGCCGGCTTCTACTTCTGGTGGCCGAAGATGACCGGCCGGATGCTGGACGAGCGGTACGGGAAGCTGCACTTCTGGCTGCTGTTCCCGTCCTTCCAGGTCACCTTCCTGGTCCAGCACTGGCTCGGCGCGCAGGGCATGCCGCGCCGGTACGCGGACTACCTGCCCACCGAGGGCTTCACCACCCTCAACGCGATCTCCTCCATCGGTTCGTTCGCGCTGGGGCTGTCCACCCTGCCATTCCTGTACAACGTCTGGCACACCATGAGACACGCGGGACGGGTCGCGGTCGACGACCCCTGGGGCTTCGGCCGCTCGCTGGAGTGGGCGACCTCCTGCCCGCCGCCGCGGCACAACTTCCATGCCCTGCCCAGGATCCGCTCGGAGGCTCCGGCCTTCGACCTCAACCACCCCGAGTACTCGCGCGAGGCGATGGAGGCGCTGGAGGCCAGAGGGGAGAGCGAGCGCCGATGAGAGCCGAGGGGTACCTGTTCGCCGGGGTCGCCGCGTTCTTCGGTGTCACCGGCGCGATGTACGGCTGGCTGGCGGCCGAGCCGGCCGGTACGGTCGCACTGACCGTGTCCTTCCTGATGTCCGGCCTGGTGGCACTGTTCTGCTGGACCCAGCACACCAAGCGCGGCGACCGCCTCCAGGACCGTACCGACATCCCGATCGCCGATGGGGCGGGGCCGCTCGACTTCTTCGCGCCGCACAGCCTCTTCCCGGTGCTCTGCGCCCTGGGGGCGGCACTCTTCGGGCTCGGCGTGGTGTTCGGCCTGTGGCTGGTGCTGATCGGGTTCGGCGTGCTGATCCCCGCGGCGGTGGGCTTCGTCTTCCAGTACGGTCAGCGCCGGCCGTGAGGGCTCACGGCCGCTCGGAGGGCACCGTGTCCTCGCGGGGCTCGGGGAAGTCGACCCGGTCCCGGTAGTACCAGGAGCTGAGCGCCGCCCTGAGCCGGGCGAGCCGAGAGGCGCCGGCTACGGGGCGGGGCAGCGGACGCGGCACGGTTCGGGCCGCCAGGGTGAACCGTCGCCGGTCGGTGAGCGAGTGTGAACTCTCGTGGAATCCGCCCTCGACCGACGCGCGGATGAACCCGCTCTCCTCACCCTCCGCCAGCCGCTCGCGGTCCACCTGCTGCAGCCCCAGGCACACCCGCTTGGTCACCCAGAACGCCACGACCGGGACCACGAACACCAGCGCCCGCAGCACGCGGTCCAGCCCCTCCACCGAGACGGCGAAGGTGCGGGCGATGACGTCCTGCGCACCCGCCAGCAGCAGGATCACGTAGAACGAGAACCCGGCCACGCCGATACCGGTGCGGGTGGGCTGGTTGCGCGGACGGTCGCACAGGTGCTGCGGGCCCAGGTCGCCGGTGACCCAGCGCTCCAGGAAGGGGTAGGCGTACAGCGCCGCGAAGAAGCCCAGCGGGAAGAGCACGGCGGGGATCAGCGGGTTCCAGGGGATGCTGTGGCCCCACAGCCGGGTCTCCGCGCCCGGCATCAGCCGCAGCGCGCCCTCGATGAACCCCATGTACCAGTCGGGCTGGGCGTCGGTCGAGGCCTGGTCGGGACGGTAGGGACCGTACCGCCAGACCGGGTTGATCTGGCCGATCGCCGAGACCAGCGCCAGGACGCCGAAGACCATCGCCAGCAGGCCGTTGGTCTTCACCAGGAACAGCGGGTAGAGCGGTTTGCCGACTACGTTGCGGTTGTTTCGGCCCGGCCCGGCCCACTGGGTGTGCCCGAGGGCGAACACCAACAACAGGTGCAGCGTGATCAGGCCCGCCAGCGCTCCCGGCAGCAGCAGGATGTGCGTGGTGTACAGGCGCGGGATGAGGATCTGACCGGGGAAGTCGCCGCCGAACAGCAGATAGCTCAACCAGGTGCCGACCAGCGGGACGGACAGGATGAACCCCTGCGCGGTGCGCAGGCCGGTGCCGGACAGCAAGTCGTCGGGCAGCGAGTAGCCGGCGAAGCCCTCCAGCAGGGAGAGCTGGAAGAGCGTCAGCCCGACCAGCCAGTTGACCTCCCTCGGGCGGCGGAACGCACCTGTGAAGAAGATCCGCAGCAGGTGGACACCGATCGCCGAGGTGAAGACCAGCGCGGCCCAGTGGTGGATCTGACGGATCAGAAGCCCACCGCGCACCTCGAAGCTGATCGCCAGCGTGGAGGAGTACGCCTCGCTGACCAGCACCCCGCGCAGCGGCGCGTACGGTCCGTTGTACACGGTCTCGGCCATCGACGGCTGGAAGTACATCGTCAGGAACACCCCGGTGAGCAGGAGCACCACGAAGCTGTACAGCGCCAGCTCGCCGAGCAGGAAGGACCAGTGGTCCGGGAAGATCTTCCGCAACAGGCCCCTGAGCCCGTCGAACAGCGGGGCCCGGCCGTCGAGTGCCACGGCCGTGCGCCGGACGGCCTTGCGGGTACGTCCGCCGATCCCGGACCTGTTCCACCACCGCGCCATCACGACTCCCGTCCGCGAGCGACCGTCCCGCACAGCCATACCGTGAAGCCCCGGCCGTTCCCGGGCGGACGCGCTCCGCAGCGCGGCCTTCACCCGATTGCCCGGAGCTCCCGCGGGCCGGCGGCCGGTCGGGCGGGTGCGGGCCGGTGGCCCGGCCACCGAACTCCCGATGTGGCCTGTCAGCTGAGCGGCCGCGCGCTTCGGGGGCGCACGGTGGTCGCCGAGACGGCCACGGCGCGATGCGGCCGGGGTTCAGTCCCGGCGGCCTCCCGGCGCCCCGCGCGGGACGTGCTGCAGTCGGTCGCCGCCCGCGAGCAGGGCGTCGGCGAGCGAACGCACCGGTCCCCGGGCGGTCCTGCGTCCGGAGGTGAGCACGAACTCGGTTTCGCCGAGGTCCGGCAGCTCCGGCTGTGGCGGCAGCTCGCGCAGACCGGGCGGGATCAGGCTCCTGGCGTGGGCCATCACGCCGAGACCGGCCAGTGCCGCCGCCCGTACCCCGGACAGGCTGGTGCTGGTGCAGGCGATCCGCCACGGCCGTCCGTCCCGGTCGAGGGCCTCCAGGGCACGGGCCCGGGTGATGCTCGGCGGCGGATAGACGATCAGCGGTACGGGCTGCCCGGGCTCGGGTGCGAAGTCATCGGCCCCGATCCAGACCAGGCGGTCCCGCCACAGCAGCCGTCCGTCGGAGCTTTCGGAGGGACGTTTGGCGAGCACCAAGTCCAGTCTGCCGTCGGCCAGTTGCTCGTAGAGGGAGCTGCTGAGGCCGACCGTGAGCTCCAGGTCCACCCCTGGGTTGCCCCGCCGGAAGGTGCGCAGGACCTGAGGCAGCTCGGTGTACACGAAGTCCTCGGACGCCCCGAACCGAACCCGGCCCCGGGCCGGGCTGCGGGCGAAGTACGCGTAGGCCTGCTCGTTGGCGTCCAGGATCGACCGGGCGAAGCCCACCATGGCCTCGCCCTCGGCAGTGAGCTCGACGGAGTGGGTGTCGCGCCGGAACAGCCGTCGGCCGGTGCTCTCCTCCAGCCGCCGGACGTGCTGGCTGACCGTCGACTGGCGCACTCCCAGCCGGTGGGCGGCGCGGGTGAACCCGCCGGTCTGCGCGACCGCCAGGAAGGACCTCAGCTGGATCGGATCGAACACCTGATGAGCGTAGCGCTGGTCATCATATTTTGTGATGGCAGTGAGCGCCGCGAGCGGGATTCACAATCACCGGGCCCGGGACCAGGCTGAGGGCCATGCCCTTCCCCAAGCTGCCACGCCGCCTGCCCTTCGACCCCTACCTGGCCGCCCTGCTCGGCACCGTCGCCCTGGCCGCCCTGCTCCCCGCCCGGGCAGCGGCCGCGACGGCCGTGTCGGACACCGCCGACGGGGCGGTCGCCCTGCTCTTCTTCCTCTACGGCGCGCGGCTGTCCACCCGGGAAGCCCTCGACGGCCTGAAGCAGTGGCGTCTGCACGGCACCGTGCTCGCCGTCACCTACGTCCTCTTCCCGCTGCTCGGACTGGCCTGCCGGGCACTCGTCCCCGGACTGCTCTCCCCGCAGCTCTACCAGGGACTGCTCTTCCTCACCCTGCTCCCGTCCACCGTCCAGTCCTCGATAGCCTTCACCTCCATCGCGCGCGGCAACGCCGCCGCCGCCGTCTGCAGCGCGACCTTCTCCAGCCTCGTCGGCGTCGTGCTCACACCCCTGCTCGCCGCCGCGCTGCTCAGCACCCAGGGCCGGATCGCCGCCCACTCGGTGCTCGGCATCGTCGAGCAACTGCTACTGCCCTTCCTGGCCGGGCAGTTGCTGCGCCGCTGGATCGCCGCCTGGATGGGCCGCCACCGCCGGGTGCTCGGCCTGGTGGACCGCGGCTCGATCCTGCTGGTGGTCTACAGCGCCTTCAGCGCCGGCATGGTCGGCGGCATCTGGAGCCAACTGCCGCTGCCCGGGCTGGCCGTGCTGCTGGTGGTGGAGGCGGCGCTGCTGGCACTGGTGCTGTGCTGCACCGCGCTGCTCGGCCGCCGGCTCGGATTCGGGCGCGGGGACCGGATCGCCCTGGTCTTCTGCGGCTCCAAGAAGAGCCTGGCCGCCGGGCTGCCGATGGCATCGGTGCTCTTCCCCGGCTCGGCGGCCCTGATGGCACTGCCGCTGATGCTCTTCCACCAGATCCAGCTGATGGTGTGCGCGGTCCTCGCCCGCCGCTGGGGCGCCGAGGAGCTGCCGGCCCCCGCCCCGGCCCCGGTCGTGGTCGCGGTCCCGGTCGGTGGTCAGGGCACGGAGACCTGACCGGCGCCGGGTCGAAGCCACGGTGGACGACCACCGTGCCGCCGCGGACCAGGGCGCCCAGGGCCAGCGCGTTGAGCCCGCCGATGTGGAACATCGGCGCGACGGCGAGGGTGGTGTCCCGGAGCCGGCTGTCCAGCATGGCGCAGACGTTGACCTGGTTCCACCACAGGCTCCCGTGGGTCAGCATCGCCCCAGGCTCGGCCCGCCCGGTCGGCCTGACAAGGGCGGACGGCAGGAAACCGTGCTCCGCACGCGGCCCGCCAAGCGGTATTCCGCCGTGGGTCACTGCTGGGGCGGTTCGTCCGGTGGGCGGTTCACGCCCAGCTGCTCCTTCAGCTTGTCCTGGGTCGAGTGGACCCGGCTGCTGTACCTGCCGTGGGTCTTCTCGTCGAAGAAGTCCCCCGCTTTGTCGATGCCTCTCATGGCCTGCTCCTCGTGGCCCTTCAGCATCTGCCTGACCTTGTCCATCACAGACATGGGCGTCCTCCTTGCCGAGACTGCTCCCTCTCCAGCGTCGCCGCTCGGCCCGGAGTCCGCACGCCGATCGGTCCGGCACCGGTGCCCGCCACGGAACCGGCCACCCGGTACGGTCGGGGCCGGCCCCCGGCGTCTGGCTGCCCGGACCCGGACCGTCCTCGGGCGATGCGTGATACCGGCGTTCCTGATTCTCCGTCAGAATCGTCGGCAGATGAGGTCGGGAAGATGGGAGCCGCATGAAGGAGCAACTGCAGCAAGCCCGCTGGACGCACGTCGCACTGCCGGTCGGTGATCTCGACCGGGCGATCGACTTCTACACCTCGCTGACGCCGCTCGTGGTGGTGTCCCGGTTCGCGGACGACGCGGGCCGCAGCGCCTGGCTGTCCAACCCCGGCCAGTACGAGACACCCTTCGTGCTGGTGCTGGTGGCCTTCGACCGGGAAAGCGGCAAGCAGCTCGGCCTGCTCACCCCCTTCGCTCACCTGGGCATCGAGGTGCCCAGCCGCGCCGAGGTGGACCTGATCGCCGAGCGGGCCAGGGAACTCGGCTGCCTGCACTGGGAACCGCAGGACGTGTCCGAGTGGGTGGGGTACGTCTGCGCGCTGCGGGACCCGGACGGGAACGTGATCGAGATCTCGCACAACCAGAAGGTGTTCGAGACGGTGCGCAGGCTGTGGGCGCCACCGGCCGAGGCATAGTCCGCACAGGGCCCAAGGACCAGGCCCTGGCAGACTTACGGAATGATCATCAGAGCCGCCCAGGAGCGGGACTTCACCGGCTTCCTCGACCTGGCGGCCCAGGTCGAGCACTGGTTCGGCCCGATGGTGGGGGAGAGCGGCTTCCACCGCGCCGTACGCAAGCACACCGGCCGGGCGACGGCCCTGGTCGCCGTCCCATCCGACGGCGGGCCCGGTCCACTCGGCGGGCCCGGTGCACTCAGCAGGCCCGGTCTGCTCGGCGGGCTGCTGTTCGGCGGGCAGGCCCCCGTCCACCACGTCCACTGGCTGGTGGTCGCGGAGCACGCGCGCAGGCAGGGCGTCGGACGCGCGCTGATGGCGGAGGCGCTGCGCCGGATCGGGCCCCTGGTGGGCAGCGTGGACGTGGTCACCTTCGGGGCGGGCCATCCGGGGGCCGTGACCAGCGGGGCGCGGGTCTTCTACGAGCGGCTCGGGTTCGCCCCCGCCGAGACCGCCGAACCGGGCCCGGAAGGCGGTTCACGGCAGGTCTACCGGCTGGCCGCCGGCCGTCCCGGAGCGTGAGGCCGGGTTTCTACGGAGCGGGGACATCGCCAGGTCCCGGCACGTTGCAGGGAGACGGAGCACGACGATCACGAAAGGGGCCGGGCCGGTGGAACGGATCGATCTGGAGCGGGTGCGTCGAGATACGGCGGGCTGCGCACGAGTCGTTCATCTGAACAACGCCGGGGCCGCTCTGCAGCCGCGTCCGGTGGTGGACGCGGTGATGCGGCACCTGCGGCTGGAGGAGGAGGTCGGGGGTTACGAGGCCGCCGGTGCCGAGGCCGACCGGATCGAGCACACCTACGACGCGCTGGCCCGGCTGGTGTGCGCCGGCCGGGAGGACATCGCGGTGGTGGAGAACGCCACCCGCGCCTGGGACATGGCCTTCTACTCGATCCCGTGGGCACCGGGCGACCGGATCCTGACCGCCCGCGCCGAGTACGCCAGCAACGTCATCGCCTTCCTCCAGGCCGCCCGTCGGTACGGAGTCCAGGTCGAGGTCGTACCGGACGACGACAGCGGCCAGACGGACGTCCAGGCGCTGCGGGAGATGATCGACGAACGGGTGAGACTCGTCGCGGTCACCCATGTGCCCACCCAGGGTGGCCTGGTCAATCCCGCCGCCGAGATCGGCAGGGTCACGCGGGAAGCCGGGGCGATCTATCTGCTGGACGCCTGCCAGTCCGTCGGCCAGTTCCCGGTGGACGTCACCGAGGTCGGCTGCGACCTGCTCAGCGCGACCGGCCGCAAGTTCCTGCGCGGACCGCGCGGCACCGGCTTCCTCTACTGCTCACCGCGCGTCCGGACCCGGCTGGAGCCGCCCTTCCTGGACTTGCACGCCGCGACCTGGACCTCGCCTGACACCTACCGGATCCGCGACGACGCCCGCCGGTTCGAGAGCTGGGAGACCTTCTACGCGGGGAAGATCGGTCTGGGGGTCGCCGCCGACTACGCCCTGGAGCTTGGCCTGGACGCGATCGAGGAGCGCATCACCCGGCTCGCCGACGTACTGCGCCGGCGCCTGCGCGCCCTGCCCGGGGTGAGCGTCCACGACCGGGGAGCGCGCCAGTGCGGCATCGTGACCTTCACCGTCGAGGGCCGGGACAGCCACCGGATCGCCCAGGACCTCCGGGAGCAGGGGATCAACGTCTCGGTCTCGACCACGGACTCCGCCCGCTGGGACTTCGAGGCCCGGAACCTGACCTCAGTGGTCCGCGCGTCGGTCCACTACTACAACACCGAGGACGAGCTCGACCGGCTCTGCGAGGCACTGCCGGGGCCGCGCGCTGCCCAGAGCGCCCGGATGTGATCACGCGCCCCAGAGCGTGCACGGTTCCGCGGCGTCCCAGGCAATCTCCCCGGACCGCGCGCGCTCGGGCCCGCCCCGACCGGCCCCCAGGTCAACCACGCCCGCTCAGGTCCGCCTGAGGGCGATCAGTGCCGCGTCGTCCCGCAGCCGCCCGCCGACGTGGTCGACCAGGTCGTGCCGGATGTGCCGGAGCAGGTCGGGCGGGTCGGCCGTGGACCAGGCGGAGACCCGGTCGGTGAGGGGATAGAAGGCGCGGGAGCGGTCCCGCGCCTCGGTGATGCCGTCGGTGTACAGCAGGATGGTGTCGCCGGATTCGAAGGCGAAGGTCTCCACGGGGTACCGGGTGTCCCGCAGCCCGCACATTCCCAGGGGGGGCGCCGGCTCCCGGGGGTGGAGGAGGTCGACCAAGCCGCCGTGCAGCAGCAGTGGCGGCGGATGGCCGCAGATCGTCGTCCTGACCACCGGGGAGGCGTCGGGGATGTCGAGCAGCAGTGCGGTCACGAACCGCTCGGTATGCTCCCCGTGCTTCTCGTCGGTCGGCGCGGTCTCCGCCAGATGGCGGCAGAAGCTCTCCTCCAGGGCGGAGGCGAGTGCCGGCAGGTCCTGGTAGTGGTGGGCCAGCTCGCGGAAGGCGCCGAGCAGATGGGCGGAGTCCCCGACGGCGGCCAGGCCCTTGCCCCGGACGTCCCCGATGATCAGCCGGGTCCCGTGGGCGACCCTGGTGGCGGCGTAGAGGTCGCCGCCGACATGGGCTTCGTCCTCGGCCGCCAGGTACGCCGCCGCGACTTGGAGCGGGCCGAGTCGCGGCGGCAGCGGTCTCAGCAGCACCTCCTGGACGGCCTCGGACACCGACCGGACATGCGTCAGCTCCCGCCCGTGCCGCTCGCGCACCCGGCAGTAGAAGACGATCACGGCCGAGACCACCAGCAGCGCCGCGACCTGGGCCTCGTGGTTGGTGGTGCCCAGGCCGCCGTGGAAGATCCCGATCACCACCTGTGCCACCACGGCGGTGAACCCGATGAGGGCGGTGAGTCGGGCACCGGCGAAGGAGGCCGTGATCGCCGGCGCGACCACGAGCAGCGGCCCGAGGTGGACGTAGGGGGGCGAGGCGATGTCGATCGAGGAGATCGCCACGATGAAAGCGAGCGGGATCAGCACCAGCAGCCCGGTCGGGCTCGGCCGGCGGAGCTGCGTGCGAGGCTGCCGTACTCTCACGACTCCACCCTGCACCTTGCCCGGCCGTCACACCTTCCGGCCAAGGCATATCCGATCAGATGTTCGATATATGGCGTAGCCTGGACGAGTGAGCGTCCACCTCCAGACATCGCTGTTCGACTCCGCCGAGGCCGCGCCGCTGCGGCTGGGGGATCTCGCCGCGCTGCGCCGCACCGAGCTGTCCCACGACGCCTGGGTCGACCTGCTGCCGGGCTGGCTGACCGGCTCGGACGCGTTGTTCGAACACCTGGCGACCCATGTCCCCTGGCGCGCCGAGCGCCGGAAGATGTACGACAACGTGGTCAGCGTGCCCCGGCTGCTGGCGCACTACCGGGAGGGTGAGCCGCTGCCGCACCCCGTCCTGGGCGCGGCCCGCGAAGCGCTCAGCGCCCACTACGCCGAGGAACTCGGCGAGCCGTTCACCACCGCCGGACTCTGCTTCTACCGGGACGGACGGGACGGCGTCGCCTGGCACGGCGACCGTCTCGGGCGCGGCAACACCCACGACACCATGGTGGCCATCCTCTCGGTCGGCGAGCCCCGAGCCCTCGTGCTCCGCCCCCGGTACGGCGACGCACCCCAGCTGCGCCTGCCGCTGGGCCACGGCGACCTCGTCGTGATGGGCGGCAGCTGCCAGCGCACCTGGGAGCACGCCATCCCCGAGACCGCCCGCGGCGCGGGCCCGCGCATCAGCATCCAGTTCCGCCCGCACAACGTCGGCTGACCGGCACCGGCAGCGGGGCCGATGGCCGATCCCGCCCAAAGCACCTACCACCAGCACATATTGACGGTCAGTGCCCCAAGGGAGCCCGACTACGGCCACCGCGTATCGTCGGTCGTATGGCTCTTGACCTCGACGACTACTTCACCCGCACCGCCTGGACCGGAGAACGTCGGCCCATCGTCGAAACCCTGCGGACGATCCACCGCGTGCACCTGTACGGCATCCCGTTCGAGAACCTCGACCCCCTGCTGGGGACGGCTCCCTCGCTGGACCTCGACGACCTGCAGGCCAAGCTGGTGCGCGGTACCCGCGGCGGTTACTGCTACGAGCACAACACGCTGCTCGCCGCCGTACTGGAGTCCCTCGGCTTCGGCGTCACCCTGCTCTGCGCCCGGGTCCTGGTCGGGGCGCAGCCCGGGGCCGTCCGGCCGCGCACGCACATGATGCTGCTGGTGGAGATCCCCGGACACGAGGGCCGCTACCTCGCGGACGTCGGCTTCGGCTCCAGCGGCGCGCTGACGGAGCCGGTGCCGCTGGTCGCGGACCAGGAGTTCGACGCGGACGGGCGGCGCCACCGGCTGGTGTTCGACGCGGAGCGGCGCGGACCGCTGCCGACCTGGGTGCTCCAGCACGGCCGGCCGGACGGTTCCTGGGCCGACCAGTACGCCTTCACCCTGGAGCCCTACGAGGCACCGGACTTCGAGGTCATCAACTGGCACATCGGGACCAACCCACGCTCGCCCTTCACCAAGGAGGTGTACGCCTGCCGCACCCTGCCCGGACGGCACCTCCAACTGAGCGGACGGAAGCTGGTGGAGACCAGGACCGGAGGGGAGCGCGAGGAGCGCGAGCTGGCCGACGTGGACGAGGTGTTGCGGGTACTGGAGGCCGAGTTCGGGATCGTCCTCCCGGAGGGGACCAAGCTGCCGTGAGCACGGCGCCGTCGGTCCGCGCCCGCCGCACGGTGAGCGCGGCTCGCCGCCGAGGCCGGGTGCGGGCGGGGAGCCGCGCTGATCCGGTGCTGGCGGATCAGACGCCTTGGTCCGCGAAGCCGGTCCGCCAACTGGTCCGCTCGGTGCGCCAGCCACGCGAGCGGGCCAGGCCGCCCGCCGCACCGCGGGCCCAATCCTGTCGCCCGGCAGTGGCCTCGGGCGCGGGAACCCCGAGCGTCCGCGCCAGTACCGGGAGCCAGTCGCGGGCCCGCGCGGGCTCGTCGTCGACGATGTTGACCGGCCCGGCGGGCCAGGCCAGCGCGGCGACCGCCGCCCTGGCCGCGTCCGCGACGTGGACGAAGGAGCTCACCGAGTCGTCCGCCTCGACGCTCCCCAGGAACCGCGCGTCCGGGGCACCGGCCAGCGCCGCGGCAACGGCACCGCCGGGTGCGTACCAGGTGCCCGGACCGTAGAGGATGCCGTAGCGCAGCACCACCGCGGCGTCCATCTCGATGGCCGTCTCCTCCAGCGCCCGGACGGCGGCCACCATCCCGGCCCGTGGCTGCCGTGCGTCGTCGTCGAGCGGTACCGACTCGTCGGCGGGCCCCTCTCCGGGGGCGTACGCCCAGCAGATGGACTGGGCGACGATCCTCGGCACTCCGGCGGCCCTGGCCGCGTCCACCAGGTTGCGGGTGCCCTCACGGCGGAGCCGGCCGTTGGCGGCGCCGTCCGCGTCGGTGAGATCGGTCAGTTGATGGATCACCACCTCGGGGGCTGCCGCGGCCACCGCGCGATGCAGCCCTTCGGCGTCGAACACGTCGACCCGGGCGGCCGCCGCACCCTGGCGGCGGATCCGCTCCGTCCCGGACTCCGAGCGGGAGGTGCCGGTGACCTCGTGCCCGGCCGCCAGCAGCAGGGGGACGAGGAGTCGGCCGACGGCGCCGGTGGCGCCCGCTACGAAGACACGCATGGGGACTTCCGTTCCACTGCTCGGTTCAGTCGTCCGCAGACCTGCGGACGGAGCCCAGGCTAGACCCGGGCCTCGCCCTCCAACTGGGCCAATCGCACGGAGGTCGGCTGGGCCATTCGTCCGGGACCCGGGCGGCTCGGCTGGGTTCGGCGATGGCGGGCGGGAGGCAGGCCGATCCGGGTGAAGGTGAGCCCGGCGGCGACGACCAGGGGTACGGTCAGCAGGATCATCACGGTCATGGCATCCTCCCGAGAGACGTGAAGGCATGTCGTCGGATACCGTCTGCCCGGCCCGTGACAGGTCGATTCCTCAGATCACCCGATCGGGTGGGGCCAGGTTGCGCAATTGCCTGACAAGCGGTTTCCTGATGGGCTCTTCGACCTCCTTCTCGGCTGATTCTGCGGTTGACCAGGCATGCCACCCCGGGTTCGTCGGACTCCTGTGCACGACATCCCGTGATTGCGGCCGGCCGCCGGGTGCGGAGGATTGATCTCATGGTGGTTCAGGACACCGTCGACGCGGCCGTCGCGTCGGGGGAGGAGCCAGGTATGCCCGTAGCGGACGCCGAGGTGGCGGTACTGATCGTCGGTGGTGGGCCGGTCGGGCTCACCGCCCGGGTGCTACTGGAACGCTGGGGCGTGCGGACCCTGCTGGTCGAGAAGCACGGTGAGCTGTCGCCCTTTCCCCGGTCCCGGCTGGTCAACGTGCGCTCGATGGAGATCTTCCGCCAGCTCGGACTTGCTGACAGGATCACGGCCGGCGCGTTCGCACCGGAGTACGGCCGGATCCGCTTCCGCGACACCCTGCACGACCGCGACTTCGCCACAGCGGCGATGGTCGGGGTCAACGCTCCGGTACCCGCGAGCCCCGTGACCGGCGTGGTCACCTCGCAGGACCGGCTGGAACCCACCCTGCTCGCCGCAGCGGACGCGCCGGTGGGGTTCGGGGTCGAGCTCATTGACCTGGCCGAGGAGGCCGACGGCGTCGTGGCCCTGCTCGTCGACCACCGGCGTGGTGCGGAGACCCGCGTCCGGGCCCGTCATGTCCTGGCCGCCGACGGTGCGAACTCCACCCTCCGGCAACGGCTGGGGATCGACACCACCGGCCCCGGAGCGATGGGGGACTTCACCACCGTCGTGTTCGATGCCGACCTCGACCGCTGGTGCGCCCACCAGCCCGCCGGGGTCTACTTCACCGCGCACGGACTGTTCGCCCCGCTCTACCCCGAAGGCGGCTGGGCCTGGTTCGTCGCCACGCCCGAAGCCGCCGCACGCGCCGACTGGCCCGGCCTCGTCTCGCGCGCCCTCGGCGCCGGCGCCGACGTACCTGCCGACGTGTCGCGGGTACAGCACTGGGTGATGAGCGCGTTCGTCGCCGACCGCTTCCGCAGCGGCCGGATCCTGCTGGCCGGCGACGCCGCGCACGCGGTTCCCATCGTCGGCGGCCTGGGCATGAACGCCGGCATCGCCGATGCGCACAACCTGTGCTGGAAGCTGGCAGGTGTCCTCCAACGGTGGGCCCGGCCGAGCCTGTTGGAGACCTACGAGACGGAACGGCAACCCATCGCCCACCGGACTCTTCGTCAAGCCGTGGTCAACACCCGACTCATGCTCCAGGTACAGAACCGGCGCAGCGAGCAGCTCCGAGCCGGCGAAGCAGCGTCGACCCGGATCGAACTTCCCTGGTCCGAGCGGTACTTCGCCCAACTCGGTCTTGTGTTCGGCGTCACCTACCACTCTGCCGCCGTCCTCGCCGACCGCGGCATCCCGCTCGAGCCGTCCGACAGCGGCCCGGACTATGTCCCCACGGCGAGGCCAGGCCGTCGCATGCCACACCTCTGGCTCACGCGGGACCGCTCCACGCTCGACGCCTTCGGCGAATGGTTCACCCTGCTCACCCCGGACCCCAACCACTGGGCGCAACAGACCACCGCACCATGGCCGCTGCACATCGAGCGCCTTCCCGACGACCATGCCGACCTCTGCGGCCTCGGCCCACATGGAGCACTGCTCATCCGACCTGACGGCCACGTCGCCGCCCGCTGGCCCGATCGCCCATCCAGCGAGTCCACCCTCCACCGCGCCCTCACCGCGATCACCCGCTCGACGCTCCGGTGATCTTGCGGAGACGAGTTCGGGCCGCGGCCCGGGTCGATTGAACTCTCCCACCACGGCGGGTCCTTGCCACCCCGGACGGGGACGGGTAGGGCAGACTGCTCCCCTGGCCAACGACCGTACCGCCCGGGCGCGTTCGGGAATCACTGGCGAGGACCCGGGCGGCGGCGGAGGCGAGCGGCTGATCGACGTCGTGTTCGTCCGGGGCAGGCCGGAGGACATCGCGGTCCGGCGCACCGGGCACCCCGGGCCGGGTAACAAGGCGCCGGGACGCGAGGGAGGCGATCAGCGGGGTTGCCGCAGCTGCCGGGCGAGGGATTCGAACCTCGGCGCCAGGTGCGGGCCCAGCGCGGCGACGACCATCGCGGTGGCGACTCCGGCCCAGGCCACCGGGCCGAGGGGTGCACAGCCGAAGAACCGGCTGACCAGCGGCGTCTCGATCAGCACGAACAGCGAGAGCGCCGAACCGAGGACCGTCGCCAGCACCAGCGGACTGCGTCGCCGGCCGCCGACCGTCTGGGTTAGCTGGGCGCCGACCACACCGCACAGCGCCATCGTGCTGGTCCGCCGGGCGGAGCCCGGCGTGAACGTGCCGATCAGCCAGGCGGTGCTCGCGCCCAGCGCGGTTACGACCCCACGCTGGCGGATCTGCCGCGTCAGCGGCTCACCGAGCACCGCGATGCCCACCGGGACGGTGCCGACCAGGGCGGATTCGCCGGCCAGGCTCTCCTCGGCGGCGTCGTCCCGCGGGGTGACCGCGACGGCCATCGCCGGGAACATGTCGGTCAGCAGGTTGACCAGCAGGATCTGCCGGGTGGACAGCGGCGAGGCCCCGGACAGCAGGGTGCCGAGCACCGAGAAGCCGATCTCACCGGCATTGCCGCCGATCAGGACGCTGATCGCGTCCGCCACGCTGCGCCACAGCGCCCGGCCCTCGGCCACGGCATCCACCAGGACCGACAGGTCGCCGCCGGTGATCACCAGATCGGCCGCGTTCCGGGCCGCCGCCGAGCCGTGCACCGCGATGCCGACTCCGACGTCGGCGGCGCGGATGGCGGCCGCGTCGTTGGAGCCGTCCCCGACCATTGCCACCACCCGGCCGGCCGCCTGCAGCGCCTCCACCACCTGCAGCTTCTGCTCCGGGGCGACCCTCGCCGCCACGTCGCAGCCGCGCAGCAGGCGGGCCCGTCCGATGCGGTCCAGGGCGGCCAGCTCGTCCCCCGTGATCACCGATACGTCATCCGGCCAGCCGAGCTGGAGGGCCACGGCGCGGGCCGTCTGCGGGTGGTCGCCGGTGAGCATCACGGGCCGCACGCCGGCCCGGCGGAGGTCGGCCACCAGCGGTGCGGAACCGGGGCGGGGGGTGTCGGCCAGGCCGATGAAGCCGAGCAGGTCCAGATCCTCGAGCGGCCGGCCGATCACCTCGGCGGGCTCCTCGGCCTCCGTGAGCCGGCGACCGGCGACCGCCAGCACCCGCAGGCCGTCGGCGGCCAGCGCCTGCGCGGTCCCGTCGCCCTCGGCAGTCTCCGTGCAGGCCGGCAGCACGACCTCAGGCGCACCCTTCACCAGCAGCGCGCGGGCCCCCTCCGCGTCACACCCGACGGCGGAGGCGTACCCGCGACTGGCCTCGAACGGCTGCACCTCGGCGAGGGTCCACGGCGAGCCGGGCAGTGCGGCGGTGAGGATCGCCTCGTCGGTGGAGTGGGCGTGGACACCCGCCTCCCGGCCGGGAGTGCGGCAGGTCAGCGCGGCGGCGTGGACCAGCGGCGCGGCATCGGTGGAACCGGCCGGGTGCTCGGTGCCGTCCGCGGTCGCCACCCGCACCACGCGCAGCCGGTTCTCGGTCAGCGTGCCGGTCTTGTCGAAGCAGACGGTGTCCATCCGGCCGAGCGCCTCCAGCGCGCGCGGGGCGCGGACCAGGATGCCGATCCGGCTCAGTCGCCGGGTCGCGGACAACTGCGCGACGGTCGCCACCAGCGGCAGGCCCTCCGGGACCGCGGCCACCGCCACCGCCAGCCCTCCCCGGACCGCCTCCCGTACCGGCCGGCCGCGCAGCAGCGACAGACCGGTCACCGCAGCGCCGCCGAGCAGGGTGAACGGCAGCATCCGGCCGGTCAGTTCGTGCAGCCGGGCCTGGACGCCGGGCGCGGGCGCGGTGCGCGAGGCCAGGTGCGCCGCCCGCCCGGCCTCGGTCTCCCCGCCGGTGCCCACCACGACGGCCCGGCCGTGGCCGGCGACCACCGTGGTGCCCTCGAACACCATGCAGTGCCGCTCGGCCACCGCGGCCTGCGGTGTTGCGTCCACCTGCTTGCCGGTCGGCAGCGACTCGCCGGTCAGCGAGGACTCGTCCACCTCCAGTTCATCGGCCTTCAGCAGCCGGGCGTCGGCGGGTACCACGTCGCCGGTGTAGAGCTCGATCACCTCACCCGGGGCCAGCCGCCCGGCCTCCACCGTCCTCGCCTCGCCGGTTCCCAAGTCGGTTATCCGGCGGGCCTTTTGGCGCTGTTCCAGCTTGAGTCCGGAGAGCGCGCGCTCGGCCCGCAGTCGCTGGACCCCGCCGACGAGGGCGTTCACGCCCATGGCGCCGAGCACCATCAGCGCGTCCACGACGGACCCGAGCAGGGCGGAGGCGATGGCGCCGACGAGCAGCAACGGCGTGAGCGGATCGTGCAGTTCGCCGCGGACGGAGCTGACCAGCCGGACCGCCAGGCGCTCGGGCGCGAAGACCGGAAGACGCGCGAGCCTGACGGCGCCCTCCCGGATCCGCGCCGACACGCCCGGTTCCACGCCCGCGGCGCGGGCCCGCAGCCGGGTCAGTGCCTCCTGCGGCTGCAGGGCGTGCCAGGGCACCCGCGGCGGCGGGTGCGGCGCACGGTCGGTGTTGACCCGCAGCGCGGCACGCCAGCCCGAGACGAGCGAGGCGGCAGCGGCGGCGTGCACCGGGCCGAGCCGGAAACCGAGCGGGAAGGTGAGGTGCTTCGAACGCGGTCCCCGGGTCACCACCAGCAGCCCGGCGAGCGCCGCACCCGCCTCGGCGAAGACCTTCGAGTGCTCGCCGACGGTACGGGCCGCGGGTATCGCCGCCAGCAGTCGCCAAGCCCCCTCCAGCCCGTGCAGCAGCAGCACATCCGCGCCCCACACCACCGCACTGCCCTCGTCGGTGAGTGAGACGGCGACGTCGCTGCGCAGCAGGCCGGCCAGCACCTCGCGGCTCTCCGGGCTCAGTTGCCGCTCCGTCCCGGCCCGGCCGCACGGCACATGAGCTACCGTCAGAACGACCCGGCCGCTGCTGCGCAGCTCTCCGACCAAATCGGCCAACGTCCTTTCGGCACCCACGAGTTCGTCCGCCAGTGCGCCGAAGTCGCCGAGCGAACCATCGTCCTGCACCACGACGTACAGGCCGGCTCGGCGGGCCGCGTCCAGTGCCGCCTCGGCGAGCGGGTCGAGCTCCCAGCCGACCAGCACGGTGCCGACGTCCCTGCCCCGCTCCGACGCGATCATCAGCCCGATACGGGAACCGGCCTGGTCGGGCACCGGACGCAGGCCGAGCGCCCCGCCACCGTCCAGGGTCGCCGTGGCCGTCTGCCACAGTCGGTCGTGGTCCCAGTCGGGCACGTTGGAGTTGACGTCCAGGACCGTACGCCGAGTGCTGCGCAGCGCCTCGGGGTGGAGTACCACCGTGTCGACGAGCTCCAACTGCCCGAGTCGGTCGAGGTTGCGCACGAGTACGCCCTCGCGGGCCAGTTCGGTGCACAGTGCGGCGGTGAAGGCCTCCGGGCCGTACCGGACGGCCTTGGGATTGCCGGCCATCAGCGCCTCCGCCGCCTCGTGCACGTCCCGGGAGAACAGGAGCGTTCCGACCGCGCCGAACAGGGTTCCCGTGATCGCCTGGTCCCGGTAGTCCTCTCCTGGACGGCGGTGCAGCTGCGGCCGGGCGACCTGGCGGCCGGCCAGGCTCAGCCGATCCGGAGCGCAGACGGTGTCGTGCGCGGCGTCGAACGCGGCGGCACGGGCGACGGCCTCGGCCAGCTGACCCACCCTCAGCACCGCGTCCAGGGCCAGGGCGGTCGGCGACTGCCCCACGCCGTGCGCGGCCGCGTTGGCGGCGGCCAGCACCAGATCGGTGGCCGAGCGGCCCAGATGGCGGCGGAGCACCGATCGCACCCGCGGGTCCTCACGCAGCAGCGTCACTCCGGTCGTGACCAGGTGGGAGTTGCTCTTCAGGTGGACCGTCCGCGCGGCGACGGCGCTGGCGATACCCACCGCGTCGCAGGCCAGGGCGAGCGCACCGGAGCGCACACCGCCGGTATGACCCGGGTGCGCGGGCTCCAGCACGTCCTCCTCCGGCCGCTCCAGCCGCTGCCCGGCCGCGAGCTCGGTCGCCCGCTCCACCACGCGGTCGGTGACGGCGTCCTGCGTCATCTGCACCACCAGCCGGGCCAGCCCGCCGTCCCAGTAGGCGGCGAGCACGTCGGGGCGCTGCACCAGGCCGGTCGCCACCCGCCGGGCCGCCGCCTCCAGGCTGCGTACGGTCGCGCCCGGGCTCGGGCGCAGCGGGAGCTGGACCCGGGACCCGGCATGCCAGTAGCGCCGGCCGGGGGCCATGGCGCTCAGCCCGACCCGGCCGACCCGCACCGCGGTCTGCGACACCGCCAGCGCGCCGCGGGCGGTGGTGCGCACGCCCGTGCCCGCCGCATCGGCCGCCACTCGGACGGCCGTGCCGGCCGCCGGGACGACCCGCCGGGCCGTCCGGACGGGAACCCCGACCGCGAGGTCCATCCCCGCGGCGGGCAGCCGGGTCAGCAGACGCAGGACCGCCATCACTCGCCTTCGCCCAGCCGCGAGCCCTCATCCGCCCGCGGCCGAAGCGGACTCTGCGGCGGTGGCCGTGCGGCGCCCGCCCGACTGGGTGGTCCGCTTCGCCTTGGTCGTCGCCGTCTTCTTCGAGCGCGGTTTCGTCGTCGCGGGGCGCTTGGCCGAGGACTTCGCCTTGGCGGAGGGCTTCGCCGCAGCCCTGCGGGTCGTCCGGGTCGCGCGGGCCCCCGTACCGGCAGTGGCGCCCTCGTCGGCCCCGCCCGGACGCGGCTGGGTCAGCCACACCACCGCGGCGCCGGCGGCGGCGATCGGCCACTCCACGAGGCCCGCCGCGCCCAGCAGGCCGGCACCGGCGTAGGCCGCGATGCGGCGTGAGCGTGGCGAGACGACACCGACGGTGTCCAGAACGGAGCCGAAGGCGTCCTTGACGGTGGCGGCGCCCGGTAGGTGGCTCACCGTCGTCATCACCGTGTCGACCGGATGGAGCAGCTTCTCCGCGGCTGAGGGGGATGCGGAGCTTCCCGGTGTGGTCTCGCTCATGGTCTGGTCATCTCCTACTGGTCCGCATACCCGGTGACCGGCGGAAGGAACCAGCACGGCGGGGCCCGGGCCCGGGGGTGCGTCCACCGCGACCGTGCGCTGCCCGCCCGGCCGTCGCGGGCGGTTGCGCGGTCCGCCGGAGCCGGCGGCCGTCACCCGTGTCCTGTCCGGCCTCCGGGGCCTGGACTTGATCGTGTGCTGTAGTTCTGACGTTCCATCAACGAAGGTGGGAAGTCCAGCATGCGAGACGGCGGTGGCGGGCAGGACCCGGGAACCGGGCTGAAGGCGCCGGCGAGACCGAATCGGCGGTCACGGTTCGGGGCCGGGGGCGTCGCCGGGCGGGTGCTGCTGTGGCAGTTGGCGGCGGTGGTGCTGCTGGTGGCAGCGGCCACCACCGCCCTGGTGATCCAGATCGGGAAGGACATGCGACGCGACGCCACCGACCGCTCGCTCGCCGCCGCCGAGGCCTTCGCGCACGCGCCGGGGATGGTGCCCGCGCTGCGCAGCACCGATCCGACGGCGGCGCTGCAGCCCTTCGCGGAGCCGGCGCGGAAGGAGTCCGGGGTCGACTTCGTCTCGGTACTGTCACCCGACGGCATCCGCTATACCGGCCCGGTGTCGGTCCTGATCGGCAAGCGCGCCGACGGCGACATCGCGCGGGCGGCCGCCGGGCAGGCCGTCACCGAGACCTACCGGGGACCTCTGGGGGAGGCGGTCCGGGCCATCGTCCCGGTCACCGATCCGACCGGGAGGCTGGTCGGGATGGTCAGCGCCGGGATCCGGACCGGGAACGTGGTGAGCACGGTCGACCACAGACTGCCGCTGCTGCTCGGCGCCGCCGCCCTGGCCCTGGCACTGGCCGTGAGCGGCGCCACGCAGATGAGCCGGCGGCTTCGCCGCCAGACCCACGGCCTGGGCCCGACCGGGATCACCCGGATGTTCGAGCACCACGACGCAGTGCTGCACGCCGTCCGCGAGGGAGTGCTCATCATCGACCAGGACGGGCGGCTGCTGCTCGCCAACGACGAGGCGAAGCGGCTGCTCGGCCTTCCCCCGGCCCCGGAGCACCAGCACCTCTCCACCCTGGACCTGGACCCGGCCGTCACCGAACTGCTGCTCTCCGGGCGGGCCGCCGAGGACGAGGTCTTCCCCGTCGGCGAGCGGCTGATCGCGGTCAACCACCGGCCGACCGCGATCTACGGCGGGCCGCTGGGATCGGTGGCGACCCTGCGCGACACCACCGAGCTGCGGGCCGTCGCCGGACTCGCGCAGGTGGCGCGGGAGCGACTGCGCCTGCTGTACCAGGCGGGCAAGCGGATCGGCACCACCCTGGACGTCGTGCGCACGGCCGAGGAACTGGCCGAGGTGGCCGTCCCGCGGTTCGCGGACATCGCCACGGTGGACCTGCTGGACCCGGTACTGGCCGGCGACGAGCCGGGCACGGACCTGCTGACGGTGATGCGCCGGGTGGTCGCCCGGGGCATCGAGGGGAACTGGCCGCTCTACGGCGTGGGCGAGAGCATCGAGTGGATCCCGGGGGCCGCGCAGACACGGAACCTGGAGAGCGGCCGGGCGAGCATGGTGACGGACCTGAGGGCCGACCAGGCCTGGCGGACCCAGGACGAGGAGCGGTCCGAGGAGATCCTCCGCCGCGGCCTCCACTCGCAGATCACCGCGCCGATGCGGGCACGTGGCGTCACCCTGGGCATGGCCATCTTCTGGCGCGGCGCCGCCACCCCGGAGCCGTTCACCGAAGACGACCTCTCCCTAGCCGAGGAACTGGTCGCCGGCGCGGCGGTCTGCATCGACAACGCCCGCAGGTACACCCGCGAACACGCCGTCGCCGTCACCCTGCAGCGCAGCCTGCTGCCCAGACGCCTGCCGGAGCAGAACGCGCTGGAGGTCGCCCACCGGTACCTGCCGGCCCAGGCCGGAGTCGGCGGCGACTGGTTCGACATCATCGCGCTGCCCGGGGCACGGGTGGCCCTGGTGGTCGGCGACGTCGTCGGCCACGGGCTGCACGCCGCGGCCACCATGGGCCGGCTGCGGACCGCGATCCACAACTTCTCGAGCCTGGACATCGCCCCCGACGAGCTGCTGGGCCACCTCGACGAACTGGTCGCCACCATCGACCAGGACAAGACGGTGGAGAGCGACGGCGGCACGGTCACCGGGGCCACCTGCCTGTACGCGATCTACGACCCCGTCTCGGGCGTGTGCACCGTGGCCCGGGCCGGACATCCCCCGCCGGTGATCGTCCAACCGGACGGCACCGCCGTCTTCCCCGACGTTCCCGGCAATCCGCCGCTCGGCACGGCAGCCCTGCCCTTCGAGGTGACCGAACTCCGGCTACCCCAGGACAGCCGGATCGTCCTGTACACCAACGGACTCGTCCACAGCCGCCACCGGGACCTCGACGTCGGGATGCAGCTGCTGCGCACCACCGTGGCCGGCCCCGGCCGCACCCCGGAGGAGACCTGCGAGGCCGTACTGGCCACCGCACTGCCCCCGCACCCGAGCGACGACATCGCGCTGCTGGTGGCCCGCACCCGGCTGCTGGCCGAGCGTCAGGTCGCCGAGTGGCAGGTCCCCGCCGATCCCGCCGCCGTCTCCCGGATCCGCACCGAGTGCGCCAGCCGGCTGGCCGACTGGGGCCTGGACGAGATCGCCTTCACCACCGAGCTGATCCTCAGCGAGCTGATCACCAACGCCATCCGCTACGGCGCCCAGCCCATCACCGTCCGGCTGATCTGCGACCGCTACCTGACCTGCGAGGTCGCCGACGCCAGCAGCACCTCGCCGCATCCGCGCCACGCCTCCAGCACGGACGAGGGCGGCCGCGGGCTGTTCCTGGTCGCCCAGTTCGCCAACCGCTGGGGCACCCGTTACACGGCCCACGGCAAGGTCATCTGGACCGAGCAGTCGCTGGTTTCGGACGCTCTGGACCGCCGGGACTGAGCGAGGGGTGGGCCGGGCCACGTACACCGCAGAGCGCCGGGTGCCGCCCGGCCGTCGACAGCCCGGTCTCCGGCGGGAGTAGCCGCTCCCGCCGGAGACCGGGGCCGATCGGCACGAGGCAGGCCCGGTCAGTCGCTCCAGCGCAACACCGCGCCCACCCCGCCAGCCGGACCGCCGGCCTCTGTGGGGACGAGTACCGCCTCGGCACCGGCGGCCGCCGCGGCGCGCAGCAGGGCGTCGTCGGCCCGGGCCGGCTGCGGTCGCGCGACGCCGAGGGCGTGGGCGTCGGTGCGCCTGCTGGCCAGCTGGTCGGGGCCGGGACCGACCCAGACCTGGCGGCCGGGATCGCCCGCGGACTCGTCGAGCAACAGGGTGGCCACCTGGTGGCGGCGGGCGGCGTCCAGGACGGCCGGGATGCCCTCGGCGGCCGGTCCCGGGCTGCTGTCCGGGCCGGATGCACCGTGTTCACCCGGTCGTCCGCGCCCGGCGTGGAACTGGTCCAGGGCGTCGTCCAGCCGCTCCGTCCGGTACGCGGTCTTGGCCTCGGCGATCCGCCGGTCGAGTGCCTCGGAGGAGGCTCCGGCCGTCCTGGCACCGCCGTCGACTTCCACGGCGTGCGGCTGCAGCCAGTCGGGCAGCCGGTTGTGCACGGCCCGGCGCTCCCGGGCGTCCCCGGCCAGCACCAGCAGCCGGGCACCACTGTCCGGCCAGCGCCGGGTGAGCTCGTCGGCGATGACCTGGGCGGTCTGGTCCCAGGTGTCCTGGAGCCGCTGCTCGTAGTGCCAGCCGTAGCGGTCGGCCGGAACCGAGCGGTGCCCGCGGTCCTGCCACTGCTCGCCCTCCGCGCTGCCGAGCCTGACCCGCGCCCGGGAGTGGCCGTTCGCCCGCCCGTCGCGCAGCTCCAGATCGGCACCGGTGCGGTCGATCAGGGCGACCAGGCAGGCGGTGTCCTCACCGCGCAGCGTGAGAAGCGGGGCCAGATGCGGTAGCGCGGACCAGGTGGCCTCCGGCATCGCCGGGGCCGCCTCCAGCGGAACATCCAGCACCACCGAGCCTTCGGTGGCGAACAGGGCCCGTCCGGCCGGGGTTCCGGAGACGGGTGCGGCGGCGAGCGTGCCGTCCACGGCGGCCCGGGTGGGCTCGTCCGCGCCCTGGTCGGCGAGCTGCCTGGCGACCGCGCGTCGGCGCAGGTCCTGCTGCTTCACCGCGTCCTCGGTCGCCCGGGAGGTGTCCAGGTAGACGGACGCCCAGGGCTTGGCCCGCTCCGGCAGCGGACCCGCGAGCAGCGGGCTGAGAAAGGCGAGTTCCATGATCTCCTCCAATGCCCGGGGGTTCGCCGCCGGGCGGCTACCCGGTCGCGGACCGCGGCTGCCCGGTACGGCCGTCGGCGCGTGGGCCGGCGGTCGGACCCGGGGAGCCGCCCGGGGGCTGGTCGGGCCGGTGGACGGGTGGCCGGTGGCGGGGGAGCGGGACGTGGCCCACCGGGTGGCCGGCCTGCCAGGTTGTCGGCCGGGCAGGGGCCAACTTCCCTTTCAGAGGCCGGAGTCGGGCTGCGGGACTGGCCCGCGCCGCTCCACCGGCTGCTGGTGCTGTCGCTGCTGTGCTGTTGGTGGTGTGGGGTGCGGATCCGCGTGTAGACGGCGACCGCTGGGCCCGGAAGCTGTCCGCGGACGGTCTGCGCACGGCACGGGCAACGGCGGCCTCGGACTGGCGACGTCGGTTCGACGTCCTGGGCAGGGCGCACTACCGACGGTACGACGAGAGCACGGCGACGGCACGGTGCGAGCGTGCGGAGCCGGTAGTCGGCCGGGCCGCGGATCGGCTCACGGGCCGCAGTCTGCCTCGGGCAGCGGTGGCTCCTCGATCGGGAAGAAGACCGCGCTCACCAGGTGGGGGCTGCGGCCGGGCGCGGGTGCGTTGGCCGCCCGTGCCACGAGGACCTCGCGGAGTGCGTCGATCATGTCGGTGAGTTCGTCCTGGCTGAGCCACAGGACGCCCTGCCGGTAGCCGACCTGGTCGTCCGTCGGGTCGGCTCCGTCCCGGTCGAGGTAGCCGCCGAACTCGGCGAGCAGGGCCGCCATGGCGGCGGCGAACCCGCGGCGGTGGTCGTCCAGGGACATCGACGCAGCCGTGTCGGTGCCGATCGCCGCGCGGTCCCGGTGCAGCCGGTAGTGGCGTTCCACCGCGCCGTGCACGCGCTGTTCGGCCGCGACATCGAGCACGCCTGCCTCGACCAGCAGACCGACATGGCGGTACAGCGTGGTCTTGGGGACATCGGGCAGGTGCGCGCACAGCTCGGACGTGGTGCGGGTCCGCCCGCCGGAGAAGGCGTGCACGATGCGCAGTCGGACGGGGTGGAGGAGAAGGTCGAGCGAGGTCATCCTGACACGATCCCATATCTGGTACCGTTCCCAAAAATGGAAATACAGACCTTCCTCCGAGCGACAAGGGGCCAAAAGTGAGCAGGCAGCCTTCGGTGGCACCCGTCCGACTGAGCGGTGAGGCGGTGATCCCGCTGAGCACGCTCGATCCGAGCGGACCGCTGGACGACCTTTCATGGCTGGACCAGGTGACCGGCGACGCGAGGGTGGTGGCGATCGGTGAAAGCGCGCACTACAACCGCGAGTTCTTCCAGCTCCGCCACCGCCTGCTGCGCTATCTGGTCGAACGGCACGGGTTCGGCGCCTACGCGATGGAGACCGGATTCGTCGAGGGCCGGCTGGTCGACGACTGGGTCCGAGGGGGTGGGGACCGGCTCGGCCGGGTCATGGCGGACGGAATGACGTCCCTGATGGGGCTGTGGTCGCAGATGCGCGCCCACCTGGAGTGGATGCGGGAGCACAACCGCACCGCCGCGCGCCCCGTGGGCTTCCATGGGATCGACCTGCCCGGCTCGATGGTGTCCCTGTTGCCCGGCCTTGACGCCGTGTCCGCCTACCTCGCGCAGGCCGATCCCGAGTTCGAGATCGATCCGGGCATCCGGGAGACGGCCTCGGCCTTCGCGGCCGCGTCCGCGTTCGCGGCCCCCGCAGCCATCGCCGCCTACGGGAACCTCACGCCCGGGAGCCGGGACGCGCTGACGGCGGGCCTCGCCGATCTCACCGCGCGGATGACCGGCAGGCGCCTGGAGTACCTGCGGCGGACCACCGAGGGGGCCTACGAGTGTGCGCTGCGTTCGCTGCGTGTCACGGTCACCCTGGATGCGATGTTCCGCGAGATGGCGCGCGGGGACCGGCAGGGGATGATGCTCGACCGCGACGCCACGATCGCGGACACGGTCGACTGGATACTGAGCAGGCAGGACCGGATCGTACTGGCCGCCCACAACGGCCACGTCCAACGCTGGCCGGGAACTCTTCCCGGGCTGTCCCCGATCACGCCGATGGGCATGCACCTGGCAGACCGGCTGGGTACCGACTACCGGGTCATCGGCACCACCTCGGGGACCGGCCAGATCCTCAACAACGGGCCCGACTTCTACACCGGCACCCTCTTCGCGCGGATGGAACCGCCCCGGTCCGGCAGCCTCGACGCGCTCATGGCCGCCAGCCACGACGGACCCTTCGCGACCGACCTGCGGCGGCTGTCCCCGGCCGACGCCGCGACCGTACGAGCCGCCTCCCAGCAGCGCGCCGGCGTCGGCACCTTCTACTCCGACCAGAGCCCGCTGGACGCCTACGACGCCATCGTCCACCTACCGCACCTCACCCCGGCCGAACCCGACCGAGGTGCACTCGCCCACGCAGCCGGCGATGTCCAGCAGGCCTTCTCCCATTGGCAGCGCGAGTGGCACACCGGACCCGGCCGCTGCGGTCAGGCCGGCCGCCTCTGACGGAATGTCATTGCCAGGCTGCCGCATCGACGGCATCCTGCACTCATGGCTGACGAGCGTTGTGATCACGACCTGATAGTGGGCCAGTGCGGCCATTGCAAGCCGGTACCGCGTGGGCTGTGCGCGTCGGTCTACACGACCCGGGGCGGGTCGGTCTTCCACCGCTCCGAGTCGTGCGAAGCACTGCACGACGGCCAGCGGCGGGCCGCGCGCTTCGGACGTGAGGTCCACACCCCGGAACGCGTCCCGGTCGCGGACGCCATGGCCCGGGGGCGGGGAGCGTGCATCCGCTGCTTCCCCGGCTACCGTCCCACGGTTGACACCAGACCGTGCCTGGTACGGGTGGGACGGCAGTGGGTGCGCGGCCTGCTCACCGAGTGGCGGCGGAGTGCCGACGGCCGCTGGAGCGGCGTGGTCTCCTACGTGGTCGACGGCGAGCAGACGACGGCGGTGAAGGGCCAGGACGACCTGCGCCCGGCTCCAACCGGCAGCTGAGCCAGGCCCGTTGGAGCACTGTGCAGGACCAGCGTGAGCGCGTTGACGCTGCGTTGGAGGGGTGTCGCGTCCTCCGGATCAGGCTCGAAGGAGAGCCAGTCCTCGTTGGACGCCTCCACGGTGACCCGGTAGGCGAGACGCTCGATCTCCCGAAGACGGTCCAGTGCGCTGATCCGGGGCGCAGTCCTGTCCCGCCCGGCGCCGGGAGAAGCTGTGGGGCCTGTCGTCCGGAAAGGACGGCAGGCCCCACAGCGGCGATGACCGCTGGTCAGGGTTGGGTCGAAGTGTCGGCCGACCCGTTCTCGAGAACGAGGTGGGCTGCCATCTCCTCGTGGGTGGGGGGCGGTGGCAGGGTGCGGGTGTGCTCCGGGCGTAGCCCGTCGAGGAAGACGCCGAGGTGTCGCGTGGCCAGCGCGGTGGCCTGCTGGGGTGGGAGATGGGGGAGGGGGCGGCAGATCAGGGCGGCGGTGGTGATCAGGTCGACGGCGGTGACGTCGGGCCGGAGCGCCTGGCGGGCGCGCCCTTCGGTGAGGATTTCCTCCAGAGCGGAGGCGATCTCCCGTAGCAGTTCGTGGGCCTGGGGGTCGTTCGTCATGGGGCCCCCGATCAGGGGCAGTGAGAGCAGGTCGCGGTTGTCGATCAGGCCCTGCAGAAAGGTCTCCACGGCCGTGAGCGGGTCGGTCTGCGCCTGCTTCGCCGCCGTACGGGCGGTGTCGAGCACCAAGGTGAATCCGTCCAGGAGGACCTGGGTGATCAGGGCGTCGCGGTCGGGGAAGCGTCGGTAGAGGGTAGCGATGTTCACGCCTGCCCGGCGCGCGATCTCGTCCAGGGGGACGGCGGTGCCCGACTCGCGGAAGGCGATGCGTGCCGCGGCCAGGATCTGGGCGCGGTTGCGTGCGGCGTCGGCGCGCAGCCGCGGGGTCCCGTGTCGTCCTGGAGTGCTGCCGGTCACCGTGGTCCACCTCTGCTGTCGTCGTGCTCCGTGTGTGCGCCGAGCGTATGACACCCAGAATAAGTGAAGGATTTCCTGCGGTTAGTGCTAGCCTCGAGATGTCGGCCTGAGGAACGCAACGGCCGGAGCCAGAGCCGTTGCCGCTCTCGTGCTCGTGCACCAGTGGCGGCGTCGCAGGAAGGGAGAAGACCCATGGCATCTGTGGGCAGCAGCCGCTTCACGGGCAAGATCGCGGTGGTGACCGGAGGCAGCCGGGGGATCGGCGCGGCGGTCGCTACACGGTTGGCCGCGGAGGGGGCGGCGATCGTCATCGGCTACCGCGGCAACCAGCAGGCGGCGGACGCGCTGGTCGCCAGGCTCGCGGCCGACGGCGGCAGGGCACTCGCCATGTGCGCGGACGTCGCGGACCCCGAGCAGACCAAGGCCCTGATCGAGCGGGCGGTGTCCGAGTTCGGCCGGCTCGACGTGCTGGCCTCGTGCGCCGGCATCGAGCATTTCGACGCCCTGGAGAACATCACCCCGGCCGACTTCGACCGTGTCTTCACCGTGAACACCCGCGGTCAGCTGTTCGCCGTCCAGCACGCCGCTGCCCACATGCGGGAGGGCGGGCGGATCGTGCTCACCTCCTCGGTGAGCGCCTCCCGAGCGGTGTTCGGTCACACCCTGTACGCCTCGTCCAAGGCGGCCGTGGAATCCATGGTCCTCAACCTGTCCGCGGAGCTCGGTCGGCGGGGCATCACCATCAATGCGATCGCCCCCGGCGGTACCGCCACCGAGATGGCCGCGGAGCATGCCGCCAGTTACCAGCACCCCCAGCTCAGGGGGTCGATGCCGCTCTCCCAGTGGCTGTCCGTCCACGGTGCGCTCGGGCGCCTGGCCCAGCCCGAAGAGATCGCCGCGGGTTACGCCTTCCTCGCCTCCGGCGACGCTGCCTACATGACCGGCCGCACGCTGGCCATGGACGGCGGCTTCTTCTAGAAGTCTTCTCCCGTGCCGAGTCGGCCCTTGCAGGCGGTTGTCGGGCCGATCCGGCACGGGCGCTTGACGGGCAAGTCCGCACGGCTGAAGCCCAGTTGGCGCTCACCGCAAGAAGTCCCCCGATCGCACGCCGCGCGTAAGCGGTAGATATCCTCCCCATGCACCACAGCACGACTGTCTCCTCGCACACCTACCCCGAAGGGGCCGAGTCGACCCGGTCGGCCTCGTCAGCCGACCGGCAGGAAGGGGCGTCCGTCGACGTGCCGCCCGCCTCCCGTCCCGGGAAGACCGAGCGACACGGCCGCCATGCGCTGCTCGACACCGAGCCCGGCGTCCCCACCCCGGTGCTCGCCGCCGGTGCCGGGATCCGCAAGGCCATGCTCGGTCCGGTGGTGACCGCTCTGGCGATCGGGACGGTGTTCGTCGCGGTCTACCTGGCGGCCTTCCACGCGCCCACGGCTCATCACCAGGCACTGGGCATCGCGGCCTCCGAGCAGTCGGCCGCGCAGACCGAACTCGCCCTGAACGACACCACGCCCGACGCGTACACCTTCCACCGCTACCCCAGCGCCGACGCCGCCCGTGACGCCGTCGCGCACGACCAGGTGCCCGCCGCCCTGGTCGCCCGCGGCCACGGCATGGTGCTCCTCGCGGCGGGCGCTCAGGGCCCGTCCACCGTCGCCAGCCTTCAGGCCGCCGCCACCTCGGCGGTCGGCCACCCAGTCGCCGTCGAGGACGTGGTACCGCTGGCCTCCGGCGACGCCCGCGGAGTCAGTCAGTCAGTGAGTTCGTGAGTGAACGGCGTCCTGCGGCTCCGTGCCCGCCGGATCGACCGGACGATGTCGAGCAGCTGGATCAGGTGGTCGCCGGGGCAGGCCCGGTGGACTTCCGGATGACGAGTTCGGTCGGAAGCGTCACCGGATCGTTCGCGACCCCACCGCGGAGATCGATGAGCGCCTGCATTCCTCGGAAACCGAGTGCGCCGAGAGGGAGTCGGACGGTGGTGAGAGGAGGTGTGGCCAAAGCCGCCGTTGGCAGATCGTTGAATCCGATGACGGAAAGGTCCCTGCCGATGGTCAGATCGAGCGCGCTTGCTGCGGCATAGATGGACAAGGCCATGTTGTCGTCGTCGCAGACGATGGCCGTGGGACGGTTGGCGACGGACAGTGCCTGGATCGTCCGGTCGCGGATCTCCTCGATCGCGAAGGAGCACGAGAGGTGGTCCGCCGTCACCTGCGGATGGCTGAGGATGCACTGGTCGAACGCCTCCGCCCGTCGAGTGAACGTCCATGCGGGGCGTTCGGCGCGCAGGTGCAGGATGCGACGGTGACCGAGGGCGGTGAGGTGGGCCAGCGCCTTCGCCATTCCGCCGCCGGTGTCCATGGTCACGGTCGGCGTGTCGGGGACGGGCGCGTCGTCGAGGACGACCAGGGGGAGTCCGGTCCGCAGGTTGGAGACGGCGTGGGCGGACAGCGAACAGGCGATCACTCCGTCGAGCGCCTGCCGAGGCGTGGGGAACGGTCCGAAGCCGTCCTCTGCGCTGAGTGGGAAGACCACGATGCCGAGACCGTTGCTCGCGCCGACACGGGCGGCGCCGGCGTGAACGGTCGCGAAGACCGGATTGACCAGTGTCGGGACGGCCAGGAGGACCGTTCCGGTGCTACCCAGCCGCAGATTACGAGCGGACTGGTTGATCCGGTAGCCCAGATCATCCGCGGTCCTCATCACGCGACGGGCGGTGTCCTCACGGATTCTGCCCTGCCACTTGCCGTTGAGTACCAGCGAGACCGTCGACTGGGACACCTTCGCCGCTCGGGCCACATCCGTGGCAGTGACGGGGCGGCGCTGGTCGTTGCCATTCATCTACATACCAATCGTCTGAAACCTATCAGCTCGCTCTCCTTGGTGTGCGGGTATTCCAGTCTCGTCGATCTCACGGTCTCCCAGCCGAGCGGTGGTGTCCGTCGTTCTGCCTCTGTCGCTGAGTGAGTGTAGACCGCTCCGGACGTTTCCGATCGGGTGAGCCCGTGTCCTGATGAAGCGGGTATCCCCGGTCGTGCGCCTCGGGGCGGCGCTGCTCCGTACGGCGGTCAGTTGGTCACCGTGACGATGCCGCCGACTCATGCGCGGGTCGAGCCGCGTCCGGATCGTCGGACGGCCCCGGTCAGGCGTCCTGTGCTACCCGTTGCCGCTTATCTCCGGCTCTTCCGGTGAACGGAATTGCCGCACTTCCGAGAGCCGCGAGCACGCCGCCGGCAAGGAAACAGGTCCGCGTGCCGCTGACGGACAGCGGTGCATCGGTGGTCAACTGGCCGACGACCAGCAGACCGGCCAAGCCGAGTGAGACGCCCAGCTGTTGAGTGGTGATGAGGAGGCCACCGGAGAGGCCGTGCTCGTCCGCGTTCAGCTCGGTGGTCGCCGCCACGGCGGTGACCACCGCAACGAGGACCAGGCCGAAACCGGTGAGACAGGTCCCGGCCAGTATGAAGGCCAGGGGAAGCCCGGTCACCGGGGTGCCGGCAAGTACCGTCATGCCGACCGCAATGGCGCCCAACCCGGCAGCACAGGCCCGGAGCGTGCCGAGCCGGCGGTGCAGTGGTGCGGCGACGCGTGCACCGATCGCCGCCGCCGCCGCGTCCGGTAGCAGCGTGAGGCCGGTGACGAGATCGGGCCAACGGAGCGCACTCTGCATGAAAGCGGCGGCGAAGTAGACCATCGAACCCCCCGCTGCGGCGGCCCAGGCGCCGGCGAGATTGGCCCGCAGCACTGGTCCACGGGTGACGAACCCACGTGGCAGGAGAGGGTCGGCCTGGCGGTCACCGTGCATCCGGAAGACGGCCCACAGCGCCACCGACGAGAGGGTGCAGCCACTGATCTGCCAGGTCTTCTCCGCAGCCTCGGGCAGCAGCGACAGCGTACTGATGGCCGCTGCGGCGCAGGCGGCGAGGAGGAGTGCGCCCACGATGTCCGGGCGACCCTGGGCCCCGGCGGGTGCCTCCGGAACCCACAGCCGGACCATGACCGCGGTTGCCGCCGCCAGTAGCGCACAGCACCAGAACGTTGCCGGCCAGCCCGCGAGTTGGGTGAGCATCCCGCCCAGAGCGGCGCCGGTCGCGAATCCCAGTGAAGCCCCGGCGCCCCACCAGCCGAGTGCCACCGTCCGGGCCCGGCCCGTGCAGAGTGTCGTGATCAGCGCGAGTGCGGCCGGGGTGGCCGCGGCGGCGGCCACCCCTTGCGCCACGCGGAACGCGATCAGGAGGGCGAAGGCCGGGGTGAGCGCGGCCGCCACCGAAGCGGCGGTGAAGGCGGTCAGACCGATGAGCAGTACCCTCCGCGGACCGTAGGCGTCGGCGAAGCGCCCACCGCACAGGAGCGTCGACCCGTAGGCGAGTGCGTACCCCGACAGGACCCACTGCAGGTCCCGGGCCGACACGGCGAAGTCCTGTGCGAGGACCGGCAGGGCCACGTTGGCGATCGAGAACTCGAGCGCCACGAGGACCTGGACCAGGCACAGGGCGGTCACACTGTGCCAGCGGCGGTCTTGCCGGTTCATCCGGCGGTCTCGTCCGGTGCGGTGGTGGTGAAGAGCGGCAGGTGGAACAGGCTGGTGACCGAGGGGCGTTCGTCTCCTTCGGTCGCCACCGCGAGGATCTGGACGATCTCGCCGCCGGCGGCGTCGACCAGTGCCTGCAGAGCGGTCAGGGTACCGCCGCTGCTGACCACTTCGTCGATCAGGGCGACGCGCCGGCCGTGGACCAGCGCCGCATCGTCCTCTCCGAGGACCAGTTCCTGGGAGCCCGCGGTACCGATGGTCTGGACCGGGACGCGAATCGGTGCGGCCATGTTCGGCCGGACCTTCTTCCGGGCCACCAGATAGGGCTTGTGTGCCTTTTCGGCGAGCTTGTGCGCGAGCAGGATGCCGCCCGACTCGGGGCCGAGAATGACGTCCACGTCATCCCGCAGGCGCTCGGCCAGGGCGTTCGTTGCCGCGTCGACCAACTCCAGGTCGCCGTACAGCTTGAGGAAGGCGATGCTGAGGCTTTCGCTCACTGCCACCACGGGGAGGTCGCGCTGGATGTCGCCGATCCGGATCGTCTGGGTACGCATGGGAAGTCCTCCGTCAGGAAGTCGGGTGGGAGGGACCGGCCAGCGAGCGGAGCAGCTCGGGCAGGTGGTTGGCGAGGGGGGACCGGTTCGGGAAGACCGTGCTTCCCAGTACGAGTTGGTCCGCACCGGCCGCGACCATGCGGTCAGCGGTCTGCGGACCCACCGCCCCGTCGACTTCAACTCGCTTGATGAGACCGCGTTCGCGCAGCCTTCGTGCCTCGGCGACGGTGGTCAGGGCCTCCGGTCGGAACGGGCGGCCGGCGCCTCCGGGGACGACGCTCATCACCGTCAACCGCTCGGGGCGGACGGCTTCGAGCGCCGACATGGAGATGGACTCGTCGGGGTCGATGGCCAGTCCGACCTCGGTTCCCTTGGCGGCGATGCCACGCAGGAGCAGAGCGATCTTCGGGGTCAGCGAGCGCTGGTGCACGCAGATGCCTGCAGCGCCGCGGGAGGCCGCCTCGGTGAGCAGCAGCTCGGGTCGGGAGAGCATGATGTGGACGTCCACCGGCAGCGGGCAGTTGCGGCGCAGGTCGCTGATGGTTTCGAGGGGAAGCCCGAGGCCGCCGCCGAAGGCCGGGTCGACCAGATCGACGTGCAGGCGTGAGATACCGAGGCCCTGCAGGGTTTCGATGTGCTCGCCGAGCCGGGTCTGGTCGAGGCACACGACCGACATCGACAGGTCGGGGTAGCCGAGTCCGGGCACGGCCAGGGGGGATTCGGTGATGGCGGTCATGCGAGGGTCCTTCGTTCCGGTTGCACTGCGGACGTGTCGTCCGCCAGCCATGCCGCCAGCGCCTGGGCCATCCGGGGAATGGCGGGCCTTGTCGTCAGCCCGCCCAGGACGACGGCGCGGCCGGCCGAGTCGGTGGTGTGAATGCTGTGCAGGGTGCGTTGCCTGCAGAGTCTGGTCAGGCGTTCGGCGCCGCCGGGAGTCAGCCGGAGGTGAGTGGCGACCACGTCGATCCGTGGATCGACGGCTTGATCGCGGATGGCCCAGGCGACGTTCTCCACGGTTGCCGCGCTGGTGATCAGGTCGTCGACGATCACGGCATGCCTCAGGCCGCGGAGGTCCTCCTGGCACCGGAGGGTCACTGCCACCTGTTCCGGGCCGGTACGGCGCTTGTCGGCGACCAGCACCGGTACGCCGAGTGCGGCGGCGAGCATGCCGACGTGGTCGGCGGCGCCCCGGTCGGGTGCGACCAGGACCGAGCCCGCTTCCATCAGCGGGGCGAGAATGTCGAGGTGGAGCTCGTGCACCGGCAGGAAGGTGAGGCGGGTACCCGTTCCGGTGAACAGCCGCGCCAGCAGGTCCTGGGCACCGGAGGCGAGGGTGACGATGTCGGTGATGCCCGCGGCGGCGGCGAGGCCGGCCAGCAGCGCGGCCATGACCGGTCGGCGCTGGCCGGGCACGTGCCGGTCGTGACGCGCATACGCCAGGTGGGGGAGCACGGCCACGATGCGCCCCGCCCCGTGTTCCCGGTAGCAGCGTGCCGTGGCCAGCAAGCTCATGATGGCGACATCCGGCTCGGCGTGATCCCCGGTGACGGACTGCCAGAGCAGTACGGTACGCCCCGCCGGGTCCTCGGGGAGGTCGATGCACAACTCGCCGTCGGGGAAGCGGCTTTCGAGCCCGTCCTGCCACTTCACCTGCCAGCCGGCGTCCCCCAGGGGCTCGGAGATGCCGGCCACCTGGCCCGGGAAGTCCGCGGTGAAGGCCCGGCAGGCGGCCGCGATGATGCCGGGTGAGGTCATGACCGTGACTCCGTCACGGGGTGGAGGACCTGGAGTGCCGCCCAGATGTCGTCGCCGTCGTACCGGTGCGCCGCGACGGCCGCCAGGTTGGGGGTCGCGTTCACCGCGACGGTCCGGCTGAGCGTCCGGAACAGCGGGACGTCGGAGTCGGAGTCGCCGAAGGCGATCGTGCGCGTGTCGTCGAGGCCGAGCTGCTGTTGCAGGCGGCGGACGACGAGCGGCTTGTCCTCCGGGTCGAGGATTTCGGTCGGATAGGTGGACGCGAAGACGTAGTCGAATCCGGTGAAGCACGCGGCGAACTGACGGGGTGACATGGTGATCAGGCAGGTCGCTACGGAGCGCGCACGCAGCCAATCGAGCGTGCGTTGCACGCCGTCGATCTTCGGGCAGGCGTCGTAGGCCCGTTGGTACAGGTCCGCTCCGGCCTGGACCCAGGACTCCAGGGCCAGTTCGGCGAAGCGGGTGCTGTCGATGAGGCCCTTGCGGTAGTCCTGTTCGAGCCGGTCGATCGTGGTCGGGTCGCCGGCGGCGAGTGCGATCTGCTGACAGGCGGTCGTCCCGGGCAGCAGAGTGCCGTCCATGTCGAAGACCGCCAGGCCAGCGGGGCTCTGCCGCACGGTGGTAACGGGGTTGAGGGAGCTGGGGATTGTCATGGTGCTCCGTCAGGCCGCCGCGAACAGGTGCGGCAGGGCGCGGTGGCTGGAGAAGGACTCCAGGATCTCCTGCGGATGGGCGCTGACGATGATGTTGTCCAGGTAGCGCTGGTGGACGAAGCCCTCGTCGGCGGCGTGCCGCAGGAACGTCAGCAGCGGCTGGAAGAAGCCGTCGGTGTCCAGCAGGGCGCACGGCTTTCCGTGCAGGCCCAGTTGAGCCCAGGTGAGTACCTCGAAGAACTCGTCAGCGGTGCCGAAACCGCCCGGGAGTGCTACGAACGCGTCGCCGAGCTCCACCATGCGAGCCTTGCGCTCGTGCATGCTGGAGACGGTCTCCAGCCGGGTGAGTCCCGGGTGTGCGACCTCGTGACGCACCAGGTCCTCCGGGATGACGCCGGTGACCGGAGCTCCGCCGGCCAGAGCGGCATCGGCGACGGCACCCATCAGCCCGGTCGATGCACCTCCGTAGACGAGTCCGAGACCCGACTCGGCGATCAGTCGGCCGAACTCGGTAGCGGCAAGCCGGTGCGATGGCCGCCGACCTTGGGAGGCACCGCAGTACACCGTGATGTGACGCAAGAGGGAACTCCTGTCTCTGGACGGGCGAGGGAAACGTTGGGGAGGGCCTGAAGCACTGCGCACGGCACGGTCGAACGCCGCACGATCGGTCTGCGCCCTGCGCCCTGGGGGTCCGGGTGGACCGGTAGCGGCACCTTCGGGCCGGTGAAGCCGAGGAAGGCGCCGAAGACCGAGCCGGCTCGGTTGAACCCACGTCCGGAATGGTCGTGGAGAACAATGCTGCTCTGGCCATGTTCGGTCTGATGAAGCGCAATTGACGCACAGTCAGCACGCAGAGTTTGTCTGCGTCCTAGGCGAGCGGCGGTGCGAGATGCCCCAGCCCCCGACCGACCGCCACGCGAGTCATCCGTTCCACGGCTGACTCGCGGGCTCGTTCTCGTGGATCGGCCCGCATCGCAGATCCTTGGCCAGGATTACGTAGCGGGACATGTCAACTTTGGTCGTGGGATCACGAGGGGGCCGTGTGTTTCATGCACTCAGAGGCTAGTCATACGTATGAGTTGGCGCAACAGGTGATCTCGATATCGCTGCTGTGAGCTGCGATTTGATTGCTTGTCAGATAGTCATGCGTATGACTATGCTGCAGTCTGTCGCACAGTCCTGATGTGGACCCGTCAACCGACTGTGGCGCCGACCCTCGGCTCCCGCTCCCTCCTTTCCTGATTGAGCAGGAGGGCAGGGGCGGAGCGTGGCGGTGTTTCCGGCGTGCGCTCGTAGCGTCGAAACGTTCCGCAGCCGGCAGCGCGGGTGCGAGATGTCTCACGTCGCGGGCCGGTGCACGCCCGACCGTCCTGTGCACAAGATCACTGCCGGGAAGTGATCACCGTGCGGACACGGTCCTGCATGCCCAGCCGCAGCTGACCTCCCGCACCCGGAGCGGCGGATCCCGCATGCCCGATTCCCGGCCATCCCTGTGTTTTCCGTAGAGAAAGGGATCAACCATGAGCAACTCCATCCAGCCTTCCCCCGCAACCGGCATAGCCGAGGCGGGATATGTCCACGGGACGCTCGCCTCGGTGTTCGACGCCCAGTTCGTCGAGGGCCCCGAATGGCAGCAGTTCACCGCGAGTTGGGACAACCTGCGCCAGGACGGCTACATGGCGGACGGCGGCACCTACCGTGAGCGGCGCTACTCCGAGTTCTCGTACCGGGCCGACACCGAGCAGGTGACCTGGCTGCCGCATGTGGCCTACTCCCAGCCGCTGTACATCAACCACCTCAACGGCGGCATCGAGCGGCACTTCGAGCCCTTCGAGCAGCACGTCGCGGAGGGCCCCGTGCTGCGGTCGATCTTCCAGTGGTGCGCCGGCACGCTGGCGCGGAGCGTGGGCGCGGCCGACTGGAAGATCCAGACCTTCCAGAACCGGATCCTGGCCCGTGGCGAGGAGGCCGGCCAGCCCACGCCGGAGGGGCTGCACCGCGACGGCGTCGACCACGTGCTCACCCTGCTGATCGGACGGAACTCCATCGAGGGCGGCGTCAGTGCGGTGTACGACGCCGAGAGCCGCGACTGCCTCGGTGAGGTCCTGCTGTCCGAGTCGGGCGAGTTCCTGTTCGCGGACGACGAGCGGCTGTTGCACAGCGTCACCCCGGTGACCCCGGCGGTGCCCGGTGTCCCGGGCCACCGGGACGTGCTCATCGCCATGTTCACCCGTACCGACAGCTGACCTTTGAGGGTAACCACTGTGAAGCAAGGACAGATCATCCGCTCGTTCCGGCAGCTCACGCGCGAGGCGCTGGACCCGGACCAGCCCATCGTGACCCTCTTCAGCGGAGGACTGGACAGCAGCTACCTGCTGCTGCGGCTGAAGGCCGCAGGCTTCAGCGACATCCACGCAGTGAGCGTCGACATCGGCGAGGACGAGAGCAGCGAGCACAAGCAGCGCATCGCCGACGAGCTCGGGGTGCGCCTGCACATCATCGACGGCCGGCAGGCCTTCATCGACGAGTTCGTCCGACCGGCCATCGCCGCCCAGGCGGTCTACCTCGACACCCATCCGGTCAGCTCCACGCTGAGCCGTCCGCTCATCGCGAGACTCGCAGTGGAGTTGGCCCAGCAGCTCGGCGCCACCGCCGTCGTGCACACCGCGAACCGGTCGCAGAACACACTGCGCCGACTGAACGGGGCGCTGGCCCTGCTCGGCTTCGCCGGCCACTACGGCAGCCCGTACGACCTGGACCCGGTGGACCGCGAGCAGAAGATCCTGGAGCTCAAGGAGGTCGGGCTGGACCAGATGAGCGAGCGGATCGTCAGCGGCGACTCCAACCTGTGGTGCCGCGAGTTCGAGTCGGGCATCCTCGACGACCCCGAGGACCACGCGGTACCGGAGCACATGTACCGATGGAGCGCCGCTCGCCCCGGTCTCACCGCGGAGAGCCTTGAGGTGCGGTTCCACGAGGGTGTCCCGGTGGCGCTCGACGGCGTGCAGCTGCCGCTGCGGGAGCTCGTCGCCGAGCTGAACACCCGGGTCGGCGCCTACGGCCTGGGCCGGTACAGCGGCCTGGAGCACCTGGACAACGGGGAGAAGGTCCTCGAGATCCGGGAGATGCCGGCGGCCTGGCTACTGCTGCGCACCTACCGCCACCTGGAGACCGCCACCCTCGAGGCCGAGACCATGCGCGAGAAGATGCACCTGGAGCAGTTGTGGGTGCGCGAGGCCCTGGAGGGCCGCTGGTACGGCGAACTGCGTCTGGCGCTGCAGTCGTTCATCGACACCTGCGCGGTCAGGGTGACCGGCACCGTACGCTGGCAGCTGACCGTGGGCGGCGCCGAGACCCGGTCGATCGTGGCCGACGATCCGCGCTACCTGCGGGACCGCGAGGCGTGGGAGGAGCATTCGATCCTAGCCGAGAGCGCCGCCTATCTGACCGTCTGACAAGACCGACCTCCGTCGGCGGGGGAAGTCCGACACCCACCGGACGCCCCCGTCGGCCGCCGCCCCGGAAGAGAGAACGCCCTTGCCCAGACCCCAAGTCCCCGCCCGGCTGGTCGATGTCCTGCTGCTCCTGGTGGCAGTCGTGTGGGGCTCCACCTATCTGGCCGCGAAGGAACTGGTCACGCCCACGACGGTGATCGCCGCCCTGGCACTGCGCTTCTCGGTCACGGTGTTGGCGATGCTGCCGGTCTGCCTGCGCCGACTGCGCGGCGTCGGTCGCGACGAAGCAGTCACCGGGATACTCCTCGGCACCATCCTCGCCGTCATCTTCCTGTTCGAGACGTATGGCATCGCACACACCAGTGCGACCAACGCCGGGCTCATCATCAGCCTCACCATCGTGATGACCCCGCTGTTGGACAGCGCCGTCAGCCGGTCCTGGCTGCCGCCGCGGTTCTTCGTCGCGGCGGTCATGGCAGTGGTCGGCGTCGCGCTGCTGGCCTCCGGCAACGGCCTGCGGGTCCCGTCCGCGGGAGACTGGCTGGTGCTGATCGCCGCCGGGGTACGGGCCGTCCACATCACCGTGATGCACCGCAGATCAGCCGGGAAACAGTACGACTCGCTCAACCTGACCTACCTCCAGATGGCCACGGCCGCCGTGCTGTTCTGCCTGGCCAGTCCGCTGGCCGGGGACTCCTTCGTCTCGCTCGCCCGGCAGCTCGGCCCCGGACAGTGGGTCGACCTGCTCTATCTCGCGCTGATCTGCACGGTCTTCGCGTTCTTCGTGCAGATGTGGGCGGTCCGGACGACCTCCCCGTCCCGGGTCAGCCTGCTGCTGGGCACCGAGCCGGTGTGGGCCCTGCTGGTGGGCGTCCTGCTGGGCGGGGACCGACTGGGGATGTACGGAGTAGCGGGCGCGGTCCTGATCCTGGTGGGTGCCGGCTGGGGACAGCGCATCGAGCGCGGCCACCGGGAACGCGCCGCCGCTCCCGCACCGGCCGTGGAACGCACGGTGGAACCGGCGGCCAACCAGGCGTAGCAGTCCTGGCGGGCGGTACCGCGCAAGGTCCGTACGGCCCGTCCCCCGGCTTTGTCGAGGGGCGGGCCGTGGCCGGTGGTTCGCCGTCACTTGCCGTGACGAGGAGGCGAGTTGCGGCGGACGGTCTTTTCCGAGTCTGGTCCGGACCTCTGCGAAGCGGACTGAACGTCGAGCCCGGCGGCCTGCCTACCACGGACAGCCGTACCTGTCCGGTCGAGTTGATCACGGCCATCACGGCGAGGTGCTGGACCACCTCCCTGCGGGTGAGCAGCTCGGTGAAGAGGAACCCATGCGGGCTGCCCCCACCGTCGGCGACGGCGGCCGAACCGCCCCGTCGAGCAGGACGAGCGGATCACGGCGTTGCCGGCGGCGCGCGGCCGATCGAGGAGAGCAGCGAGCCGGTCAGCGAGGGTGGTCCCCTGGGCTCAGGGGAGTTGGTGGTGTTGCCCGCTGTCGGTCGGGCCGGGGTGGGTCCGCGAGCGGAAGGTGCGGCGGTAGGTGTCCGGAGGCACGCCGACCGTGCGGTTGAAGTGCCGGCGCAGCGTGGTGGCGGTGCCCATGCCGGTGGCCGCCGCGATGGTGTCGACGCTGTCGTCGGTGGTCTCCAGCAGCTCCTGGGCGTGGCGGATCCGTTGGGTGAGCAGCCATTGCAGCGGGGTGGTCCCGGTCACCAACCTGAAGTGGCGGCTCAGGTGGCGCGAGCTCATCCGGGCCTGGCGGGCCAGGTCCGTCACGGTCAGCGGCTGGTCCAGTCGTTCGATCGCCCACGGGAACAGTTCGGCGAGCGGGTGGCTCGCCGGGGCGGGCATCGGGGTGGTGACGAACTGGGCCTGCCCGCCGTCCCGGTGCGGTGGTACGACCAGGCGGCGGGCGACCGCGTTGGCGATTGACGAGCCGCGGTCGAGGCGGACGAGGTGCAGGCACAGGTCCATGGCGGCGGCCTTGCCGGCGGAGGTGAGCACGCTGCCGTTGTCCACGTACAGGACGTCCGGGTCCACCACCACCTGGGGGTAGCGGGCGGCCAGGGCTTGGGTGTGCGCCCAGTGCGTGGTCGCGCGCCGCCCGTCCAGCAGGCCGGCGGCGGCCAGTACGAACGCGCCCGTGCAGAGGGAGGCCACACGTGCGCCTGCCTCGTGGGCCGCGCGCACCGCGTCGACCAGCTCGGCTGGTGGATCCTCGTCGACGTCGGCCCAGCCCGGGACGATCACGGTGTCGGCGCGCGGGAGTTGGTCGAGTCCGTGGTCCGGCGCCAACCGGAACCGGCCGACTTGCACGGTGTCCGGCCCGCAGACGGCGACGTCGTACCAGGGGCCCACCACGCTGACGGGGGCAGCGCCGAAGACCTCGTACGCCATGGCCAGCTCGAAGTGCAGCATCCCGTCGGTGAGGGCCAGCGCGACAGTGTCCATGTCCGGAATTGTATGGGTCATGGCGTTCCGGACACTCGCGTGGGGCGCCCGCCCCCGCCAGGATGATCACGACAGAGCACAGCAGATCATCTGAGCACGGGGGAGGACCCATGGGAACGGGACACAAGGTGGCGGTATTCGGTGCGTACGGGCACACCGGGCGGTTCGTGGTGGCGCAGTTGCTGGATCGCGGGTTCCTCCCGGTTCTCTCCGGCCGCGACACCGACAAGTTGCAGGCACTGGCGGCCTCCCGTCCCGGACTGGACGCCCGGCCGGCATCGGTCGGCGATCCGGCCTCGCTCGATCGCGCACTGGCCGGTGCGGCAGCCGTGATCAACTGCGCCGGGCCCTTCGCCACGACGGCCGCCCCCGTGATCGAGGCGGCATTGCGTGCCGGGATCCCGTACGTGGATGTGGCGGCCGAGATCGAGGCCAACGTCGACACGTTCACGCACTTCACGGACCGCGCCCGCGCCGCCGGAGCGGTGATCGTCCCCGCGATGGCCTTCTACGGCGGCCTCGGCGACCTGCTGGCCACCGCCGCGATGGGTGACTGGACGGCGGCCGACGAGGCGCACATCGCGTACGGGCTGAGCAGTTGGCACCCCACCGCCGGGACGCGTGCCGCGGGCGCGGTCTCCCGAGAGCGGCGGGGCGGCCGGCGAGTCCGTTACGCGAACGGACGGTTGGAGTACCGCCATGACGACCCGTCGACGGTGGAGTGGCACTTTCCCGACCCGATGGGTACCCGGGCCGTCATCGGGGAGTTCACGATGGCCGACGTCGTCACCGTTCCAAGCCATCTGTCCATCCCCGAGGTGCGCACCTACATGACGGTCGAGGCGGCCAGGGACGTGTCGGCCCCGGACACGCCGACGCTGACCGCGGTCGACGAGCACGGGCGGTCCGATCAGACCTTCCTCGTCGATGTCGTCGTGCGCTCCGGCGGCGCTGAACGCCGCGCCGTGGCAAGGGGCCAGGACATCTACGCCGTCACCGCGCCGCTCGTGGTGGAAGCGGTCGATCGCATCCTCACGGGACGGACCAGGACGGCCGGTGTCGCCTCCGCCGGCGAGATCTTCGACGCGCCCGACTTCCTCCGCGCGCTGTCCTCGCACATCTCCCTGGAACTGCACGCGTAGCGGGCGGACCTCGCGACCGCCGGGGCGGGGCACACGGGCATAGTCGTTGGCTGCCGGCTTCGTCGGTGCGGGACACGTCAGCTGCCGCTGAACCGGGCGAACGTACCGACCGAGTCGATCAACCCGTTGCCCGGACCTACGTGGCGTCCGAGTAGGCGAGGTGGCTGCCACAGACTCGGCACCGGAAGAGGTAGGCGGTTGGCTGACCGTCCTTGGTCAATGCCTTGAGGAACTGCTCGGCCTGCGACGCGGGCCAGGACTCGAGTTCTCGTTGGAGCGATGTCCATGCTTCGGGGTAGGCGGCAAGCCCGGCAGCTCCAGCGGTCCCAAGGAAGGCAGCACCGTCGTCACAGTGGACCAGCCAGTGTTCCTGCTGCCAGGCGCTGAATCCTGGCGTGCGTTGCGTGATCGCGAAGAGGCGATCCCGTGGAACATCGTCGACCACATCCGTGAACTGGGCGTCGAAACGGGCAGCCGCGCTCCCGTTCGCGATGCACCACGGGCAGAGCCGATTGCGGAGGTCCTCCGCCGCGTAGACGGGGCCCGTGTAGATGTAGCCACGGGCCCGATCGCAGCAACTGCACTCCCCGTCGGATCGGACGATGGCGCCGGTGGCCACCGGGTCAGGGTGATACGGGAACACCGGAAGCTGCTCTGTCACGATCAGGGACCGTATCACCGCAGCTCCGGATGCCGTCGTGCGTACGGGGCGCGCCTCAGAGGTGGTGCTGCGCGGAGTCGTCCACCCAATGCCAGTTGACCGGGTTGTACCGCTTCTTCAGCACGGTACGCCACGATCGCCACCGTCACCGGCAGGGTGTGTCCCAGCCCCTGACTGCCCGCCGCCACACCACCACGATGGCCTCGGGGCCGTACACCACCGAGGCCATCGCGTCCAGCGACAGCGCGGCCAGCCCTTGAGTCTGCCGGCGTCAGGAGGCGGTTCCGGTCCGCCGGCTCCGGAGGTCCGTCAGATGGTCGTCGGCTGAGATCGCCAGGGCTGTGATCCTCACTACGGTGTGCCGAGTCTGGGCAGCCGTCAGGTCCGGGCGGCCTGGTCCGAGCCGCGCCTGCGGGCGTGCAGGAGGCTGCCGTCCAGCGGCAGGCCGGAGATCGCGACCAGGTCGAAGCCGGCTGCCGACAGCAGCCGTGCGTAGTGCTCCGCGGTCCGCTCCCGCCCGCCCACGTTGCAGAGCATGTGCAGGTCCCAGGCCGCCGCCAGCGATGACGTCCCGTCCGTGGGCAACAGGCGTTCCACGATCAGCAGTCGGGCGTCCTCGGGGACGTCGGCCGCGCACCGGCGCAGGATCGCCAGGCACTGCTCGTCGTCCCAGTCGTGCAGGATCCGCGAGAGCAGGTAGACGTCGCCGCCTCGTGGCACGCCCTGGGTGAAGTCACCGGCCACGAGGTCGCAGCGGTCGGCGTGCCCGTCGTCGGCCAGTCGCTGCCGGGCGCGCTCCAGTACATGGGCGCGCTCGAAGAGGACACCGCGCAGGTGCGGCGTGTGGGCGAGGAACCGGCTGAGCAGCTCGCCGCTGCCGCCGCCGACGTCCACGACGACGCGGGCGTCGGAGAGGTCGACGAGCCCGGGGACCGGCTCGAACATCTCCGCGCTGGCGGCCATCGCGCTGTCGAACAGCGTTGCCAGGGCTGGGTGTTCGGCGAAGTAGTCGAAATGGCCCTGGCCGAAGATCGTCGCGAACGCCTCCTGCCCGGTGCGCACGGCGTGGGCCAGCGCGCCGAAGGACTGGTAGAACGGGCCGCCGTACAGCAGCGCCAGCGGGCGCAGCGAGTGCCGGGCATCCCGCCGCAGCAGTTCGCCCAGTGCGGTGAGCCGGTAGGAGTCCGTGGTGGGAGTGACCAGCTCCGCGGCGGTCAGATAGCGCAGCAGACGGGTGAGACCGTCCGGGGCGACGCCGAGCCGCTCGGCCAACTCGCCGATCGGACAAGGAGCTTCCGGGCGGCTCGGGCCCGGCAGGTGGTCGGCCAGGCCCAGCTCCGCGGCCACCGCGATCGCCTGTGTCGTCCAGGCCCCGGTCATCAGCTCCAGCAGCCGCTTCGTCGGATCATCCGTCGCGGTCGCCGTGTGCGCGGCCAGCGCGCCGGGGTGGTGGCCGAGCACACGCAGCTCAAGTCTGCGGTAGTGATCGGGGTTCGAGCCCGGGGGTGTGGCTTCGGGACTGCGGAAGTACAGCACCGTGCAGTCCTCCACGGCGTTGTAGCCGCCGCCGTCGGCCGTCAGCCCGCCGTGCTCGGTCAGCAGGCTGCTCAGCCCTGCCAGCACCACGTCGTCCGGCGCGCCGACGTCCAGCGCCAGATGGGACTCGTTCCGCTCGGTGCGCTCGCGCGCGGCGATCCCGGTGAACTCCGAGCCCCCCGGCGCCTCCAGGGCGAAGAGCTCGACGAAGCCCGGGCCGTGGCCGGTCGACGGGCGGTGGATGTGCACGATCCGAACGTTCAGCGCGTCGGCCGGCACACCGTACCGGAGGCTGAGACGGTCCCGGACCACCACGCTCGGCACGGGCTCGCCGACCGAGAAGCCCGCGGACCGGAAGCCGGCGATCAGCCGGTCGAGCGAGGCCGGAAAGACCAGGACGGCCGCGTGCGCCATCGCGCAGTGCGCGGCCACCGAGGCCCGCTGCCGCTCGGTCAGCCCGGGCGCCAGGCCCGCCAGCACGCCGTCGGTGTCCGCGCCGCTCACGAAGGCGAGGGACTCCTCGACCAACGTCCGATCGGCCGGATCGAGTTCGGCCGCCCATGCTTGCCGGACATCCACGTCCACTCCTCTGATCAGAAGAAGACGTGTGTGACTGCACGTCATCATCGTGACAATACAAGCGAATTGGTGCGGAAACCCCGCTTGCCGAACACGGCTGAGCGCGGCAGGAGGACCCCCGCCTCCGATAGTAGATCCAGAAGGTGACCGCGCAGTACTGCCCGCTCGCTTCCGGCCATTTCGTGCCACAGAACCGGACATGGATGGCTGGAAGGCGCCATCAGCTGGCGAAGTTCGGACCGGCGGGATACGTGCCTGAGTCGCCCTGCTCCCGGCCATGGCCCGGAGCCGCCCCGAAGCTCGCCACTATGCCGTTGTGCTCCGCTGCGAGCTGTCGTCCTCCGGCCCTGACGGGGCCAGGACCGCGGCCGCCAGGTGGTCGCGGAACCAGCGGTGCCCCGGGTCGGTCGAGTTGCGGGGGTGCCAGGCCATTCCGAGGTCCAGGGGCGGCAGGTCGAGGGGGACGGGGAAGGTGCGCAGCCCCATCGCGGAGATGGCGCCGGGGAGCCAGTCGGCCAGGCTGAGCGCCACGAGGTCGGTGTCCCGGGCGAGCATCATCGCGCTCGTGTGGCTGGGTACGACGACGGCGATCCGGCGCCGCAGCCCGAGTTCCGCGAGCGCCCTGTCGATGGGCCCGAGGCGTTTGCCGAGCCGGGAGATGCCGATGTGGTCCGCCGCGGCGAAACGGCGGGCGTCGATCCGCTCGTCGAAGAGGGGGTGATCGCTGCGGGCTACGCCGACCAGCGTCCGTTTGGTGAGCTGACGCGTGCGGATCTCCGGGTCCAGGTGACCGAGAACGCCCAGCTCGACGTCGACCCAGCCCTGCCGCAGCGCGGGGCCGCCCTCCAGCGCCTCCGGGAGGAAGACCACGTCCACGTGCGGGGCCTGCGCGTGGATCCGTTCGGTCAAGGTGCCGGCCAGCCCCACCAGGAGCACGTCGGTGGCCTGCACGGTGAAGGTGCGCTGGAGGTGCACGGCGTCGAAACCGGCTCCGGCCGCAGGACGTTGTCGCAGCTGAGCAGCAACGCGCCCACCTCCTCCCGGAGTTCCAGGGCTCGCGGGGTCGGGACCATCCCCTGACCCGCGCGGACCAGCAGCGGGTCACCGACGGCACGGCGGAGCCGCGCCAGGGTGCGACTGACCGCCGCGGGTGACGTGCCGAGCCGCTCCGCGGCGCGGGTTTCGTCGACCTCGAACGGGGAGTCCTCACCGCGAAGGTCGAGGTGCCGGGCAGTGAAGGGCTCGCCGTCTCCGCCGACGGTACGCAAGCCTTCGTCGCCTCGCCCTACGGCGGTTCGTTCTCCGACATCACCGCGGAACGTCCGGCCACCGGAATCCGGGTCATCGACGCCCCGACCGCGTCCGTCGTCGACACCCTGCCCACGGAGAACATCGTCCTGCCGGTGCACCTGACGTCGACGGGCATGCTGCTCGCGGGCGAAACGCGCATGGAGCCCGACCCGACGTCACCGCTCGGACGCCATGCGCCGGGCAGCCTCACGGTGTTCTCCGCCGACACCCGCAAGCAGCTTGGCCAGGACGAGGTGGGGCTCTTCCCGCGGACCATCACCTCGTCCCCCGACGGCCGCCTCGCCTATGTGGCCTGCGTCGTCTCGTCCACCGTCGACATCGTCGACCTGGAGACGCTGCAGAGCCTGGCCCGGCTGGACATCGCCAAGCTCGGCGAGCCCGGCGCCCACGGCCTGGCCTACATCCCGCGCCCGGCCTGACCCCGTGAGGACCGAGCCGCGCACCGCGGAGTCGACGACCCCGACGACGTTCCGGCAGCGGTGCGAGGAGGTCACCGATCCGGCCGCGGCGGCCTGAGTTCGCAGCCCGACGCTTTCACCACCGTCACCGATCCGAAGTGGCGCGGCCAGGGCGCTGGGAAGCGGACCTCCGGCGCTCGACCCACGCCGAGCGCGTCGAGTTCAGTGCGGCAGGCGGCGTTCCTCGGCGACGGCGACCGGATCGTTCAGTGCGGCAGGCGGCGTTCCTCGGCGACGGCGACCGGATCGTTCAGTGCGGCAGGCGGCGTTCCTCGGCGACGGCGACCGGATCGTTCAGTGC
>NZ_JBSFJU010000010.1:130234-183054 GCF_053598215.1 Kitasatospora sp. NPDC001175
GCAGCAGGCGGCGTTCCTTGGCGACGGCGACCGCGCCGGCGCGGGTGTCGACGCCGAGCTTGGCGTAGATCCGACCGAGGTGGGTCTTGACGGTGGCCTCGCTGATGAACAGTGCGCGGGCGATCTCGCGGTTGCCGAGACCCTGGGCGAGCTGGGTGAGGATGTCCTGTTCGCGGTCGGTGAGTTGGGGTGAGGGGGTGCGCATCTGGGCCATCATCCGGGAGGCCACCGGTGGGGAGAGGGCCGGGCGGCCGAGCGCGGCGGCGTGGATGGCGGCGAACAGCTCCTCGGGCCGTTCGGCCTTGAGCAGGTAGCCGGTGGCGCCGGCGGCGATGGCGCGGGTGATGTCGGCGTCGGTGTCGTAGGTGGTGAGCACCAGGACGTGGCCGGAGCCGGGCCGGGCGGTGATGCGGCGGGTGGCCTCGATGCCGTTGATGCCCTCGCCGAGCTGGAGGTCCATCAGTACGACGTCGGGCCGCAGTCGGGCGGTCAACGCGACGGCCTCTTCCCCGCTGCCGGCTTCGCCGACCACCTCGATGCCCGGGGCGCTGGCGAGCAGTGCCAGCAGCCCGGCCCGGACCACGGCGTGGTCGTCGCAGACGAGGAGGCGTACCGGGACGGTCGCTGTGTCGGTCACTTGGCCTCCAGGGGGATCGCGGCGGAGACGACGGTGCCCTGGCCGGGCGTGCTCTCGACGGTGAGGGCGCCGCCCAGCTGGCGCAGCCGGGCCTTCATGGCGGGCAGGCCGTGGCCGCGCCCTCCGGTCGGCCGGTGGGTGTCCGGGTGGAAGCCGCGGCCGTCGTCGGCGACGTCCAGGACGGCCTGGTCGTCGAGGTAGGTCAGGGTGATCGCGGCCGCCGAGGCGTGGGCGTGCTCGCGGACGTTGGCCAGCGCGCCCTGGGCGATGCGCAGCAGCCCGGACTGGGCGGCGAGGGGCATCGGTACCGGCGTGCCATCCAGGTGGAAGTGGACGGGCAGGCCGCTCTCGGCGCTCTCCCGGGCGGCCAGGGCGCGCAGGGCGGCATCCAGCGTGCCCTGGTCGGCGAGGTCGGCCGGGGCCAGGTCGTGGACGAAGCGGCGGGCCTCGGCGAGGTTGCGGCCGGCGATCGCGGTGGCGGCCTGGACATGGGTGCGGGCGGTGACGGGGTCGTGGTCCCAGGTGCGTTCGGCGGCCTGGAGCAGCATCTGCTGGCTGGACAGGCCCTGTGCGAGGGTGTCGTGGATCTCCGCGGAGAGCCGCTCACGCTCGGCGAGCGCGCCCTCGCGTCGTTCGGTGGCGGCCAGTTCGCGGCGGGTGGCGAGTAGGTCGTCGATCAGCGTCCGCTGGCGGGCGCTCTGCCGCTCCATGTGCAGAAAGACGGCGGTGGCCAGTGCGGCGACGGCCGGCGGGACAAGGGGGAGGGTCGGGTCGAAGCCGTCGGCGAGTTCCAGCTCGGCGAGCACCACCAGCGCAGTCAGCGCCGTGACCAGCGGAATCGCGGCGCGCGGGGGCAGCGCCCGCAGGACGGTGTAGATGAGCGGTACGGCGCACCAGGCGAAGCTGGGCGCGATCAGGACGAGCAGCGCCCACACCGTGAGGACGGCGGCCAGCCGGGTGGGCCGGCGGTCGGCTGCGACCAGCAGGTGGCCCGCGGCGAGGGCGAGGCTGAGCCCGATCACCCAGGGCGTCAGCGGGCTGTGGAGGTGGTGGACCAGGAAGCGGGTGAGCGAGGCGGCGAGCAGCACGAGGAACGCCACCCGCATGACGACGGCCAGCCACCTCGAGTCGGGGTTCGCCGCCTCGGCTGCGGCCTGGTGCACTGGCATCTCCTGATCCGTACGTTCTGACTGCTGGGCGGGCCGCCGACCTCGGGCGCGCCGGTCACCGCCTGTTGGCATGGTGGCCCGCGCGGCGCCCGGGCACATCAACCGATCGGCTGACCCCGTTGTCATCCATGATGCCTGCGGGTTCGGGCCGGAACGCCGATCCGGACGGCGCACCGGCGGCCGGAGGATCGAGGCACAGCGGGAGCCGCACGGCTTCCCGAGCCGATCCGACAGGAGCAGCAGAACCATGAAGAAGACGGGCACGCTCGGCCGAGTTCTCACCGGTGCCATCGCGGCGGTCGCCGTGGGCGCGGGCACCTTCGGTGCGGTGGCCGCCAGCGCGGAGGAGGCCAAGCCCTCGGCCGCCGGGAGCGCCGAGACCGCCAAGGGCAACCTGACCGAGTCGACCCACCTGTCGATCGCCGCCGCGACCAAGGCCGCGCAGGCCGCGCTGGACGCGGCCCAGCGGGGCGGCCAGCACGTCTCGGTGGCCGTGGTCGACCGTGACGGCAATACGCTGGTGACGCTGCGTGGCGACGGAGCCGGCCCGCAGTCCTACCAGTCGGCCGAGCGCAAGGCCTTCACCGCGGTCTCTTGGAACGCGCCGACCTCCGAGTTGGTCAAGCGCCTCGCCCAGGCGCCGGGCCTCAAGGACATCCCCGGCACCCTCTTCCTGGCCGGCGGCGCACCGGTCCAGGTCAAGGGCGCGCCCGTCGCGGCGGTAGGTGTGGCCGGCGCGCCCAGTGGCGACCTGGACGAGCAGTTCGCCCAGGCCGGCGTGGCGGCCCTCGGAAAGTAGTCCGGGAGCGGGGAGCCGGTCTGGTCCCGGGCCGGCTCCAGCGCCGTTCGCCGGGACCGCCTCCGTCCGAGGCGGCGTGCGACGACGGGCACGCCCGCTGAGGCGAGGCCGAGACCACGGCCCGGGGTCACACGCATCCGAGGTTCGCCCGCCGCAGCCCGGGCCGGAGCACGCCGAGGAGGAACTGCCCGGCCCGTACGGCAGGGCGCTCCGCCGCCAGGTCGATCGAGTGCCTGCCTGGTGGCTGCTACCCGAGACCGGTCCGGCCGTGGTGCCCGGCTACCGATTCGGTCAAGGAGTATGGAAATCACGGGAGTTGAGCAAGAGGGTAATGCCAGCAGGTGCGTGAGGACCGCACGCACGGAGCGGTCACTTGGAGAAGTGCGTGCGGGCCGCGGCGGGCCGCAGGATGTCACCGACCTTCAGGCCGTGCCGACGGGCGGTGCCGCGCTTGAGCCGCTGCGGACGGTCCTCGTCCACGAGGACGCCGGGCGTGACGTCCGCGAGCGGGATGTAGAACTGAGGGTTCTACGCCGACCGATCCGGTGAGGAGAGCGTACCGGGGCAGCTGAGACGAGTGAAGGGGGCTAGGGTGGCGCGCTGTGCGGCTGGGCGAGTACCCGAGTGACCGCGGCGAGCGCGCGGAAGCCTGTACCGACATGGTTCTGACCTGCGAAAACGGGGTGCGGCTGCGACAATCGGGCGAGTGGCTTCGGCGGCCCGATACTGAGGTGGCCCACCTTGTCGTGCGGCTAGTGTCGGCGCGATCCAGAAGGGCTTCGATTCTCGGGTATGCGCGCGTAGATCAGGGTGTGGTCCACTGATGCTGACTTTTGCTGACCTGACCTGATGGAATTGTCAGGTATGGCTCGCGCGTAGGGCAGCTGCAACCCGGGCTGCTCGGGAGCGGGCCGGGGACGCGACAGACGCCTACCTGGGCGACTGGTTCGCCGCCTGGGACCGCTTCGGCGCGCTGCGCAAGCCGGTCGTCGCGGCCGTCGCGGCCGTCGCGGCCGTCGCGGCCGTCGCGGGCTACGCGCTCGGCGGCGGCTGCGAGCTGGCGATGCTGTGCGACGTCCTACTGGCGGCGGACACCGCGAAGTTCGGCCAGCCGGAGATCAAGCTCGGTGTGATCCCGGGCATCGGAGGTTCGCAGCGCCTGACCCGGGCGATCGGCAAGGCGAAGGCCATGGAGCTCTGCCTGACCGGCCGCATGATGGGCGCCGAGGAGGTCGAGCGGGCCGGCCTGGTCTCCCGGAGCGTCCCGGCCGACCAGCTGCTGGCCGAGGCACTGGCCACCGCCGAGACGATCGCTGCGATGTCCACCCCGGTGGCGATCACGATGAAAGAGAGCGTCAACCGCGCCTTCGAGACCAGCCTCGCCGAGGGCGTCCGCTTCGAACGCCGGCTCTTCCACGCCACCTTCGCCACCGCAGACCAGAAGGAGGGCATGGCGGCCTTCGCCGAGAAGCGCCCGCCGTCGTTCACCCACCGCTGACCCGCCGCCAGGGCGAGCCGCCCGATGCGGGGACGGCTCGCCGGCACGTCCGAATCCGCGCCGGCACCGCGCGCCGGCCACGAGAGCAGGAGGACAGTCCTCCGGACCCGGGGCACGACCAGCCCGACGAATCAGTCCAGCCTTGCCGCGCACCCCGCTCCCTCGGGGAGGTCCTGACTACCGCCAGGCACTGTAGGGCTGAGCGGGCCGATCGGCTCGGTGGCGTCCTCCCCGCCCCGGGCGGGGTTTCGCCCACCCGGGTCGGGCGGGGGTGGGAGCGCCCCGCGGAGCCGTCGCTAACGGGCCGGGCGGCGGGCCTCGTCGACGGTCACCGTGTCGCCCGTCCGGACGCCGTGCAGGATCTGGGCCAGGACTTCGACGCCGCGGACGACGCGGGGACCGGGACGGTTGAAGTAGGACGGGCCGTCGAGGATCCAGACCCGGTCGTCCCGGACGGCCGGCAGCTCGTCCCAGCCCGGCAGTCCGGTGAGCAGATGGAATTCCCGCTCGGTCCGGGCCGGCGGGAATCCGCAGGGCAGGACCAGCAGGACATCGGGCCGGGCGGAGCGCACCGCGTCCCAGGTGATGGGCTTGGTGTGCTCGCCCGCCTCGGCCAGCAGCGGGGTCCCGCCCGCGATCTCGACCTGCTCGGGCACCCAGTGGCCGGCGGGCCAGAGCGGGTCGAGCCATTCCACCGCGACGACCCGTGGTCGGGGCAGGCCATGCACGGCCGCCGCTACCCGGTCCAGCCGCGCGTGCAGTGCGGCGGCGACGCGGGCGGCGGTGGCCGCGACACCGAGTTCGGCGCCGACGTGTTCCAGGCAGGCGATGACCTCGGGGAGCGTTCGGGGTTCCAGGCTCAGCACGCGCGGGCCGCCGTCCAGGATCCGCACGGCCTCGGTCACTCCGGTGTAGGACACGGCGCACACCTCGCAGAGGTCCTGAGTGAGGACGACGTCGGGCGCGAGGGCGGCCAATTTTTCCACGTCGAGCGTGTAGAGCGACGAGCCCCGGTGGGCCGCGCCGCCGACGGCCTCCGAGATCTCCCGGCTGGTGAGCCGGTCGGCGTCGAACTCGGCAGCCGTCACCACCGGGATCCCCGCGACGGTGGCGGCCGGCCGGTCGCACTCGTGAGTCCGGCCGACCAGGGCCCCACCCAGACCGAGCTCGGCGGCGATGTCGGTCGCAGCAGGCAACAGGGAGACGATCCGCATGCGCCTAGCCTAGAGAGCCCGGGTCCAGGCCGTGGGGAGCACTGCGGCAGGGGTCGGTCGACGAGTACGGCGAGGTCCCGGACGGAGCACGGGCGGATGAGGGAGGATCCGACGCCGTCTCAATATGTGGGCGATTGAGTGATTCTCCAGCCGGATGCTGGCGGATTGGCTCTAGGCTGGCCGGTGCAGCTGGTTCGCCCTGTCCGCCAGGCAGGGTGTCGTAAGAGGGAACCCGGTGGGAATCCGGGACTGCCCCGCAGCGGTGAGTGGGAACGACCGCCGTCATACGCACTGGGCCCGGGTCGGGTTTGGGAAGCGACGGCCAGTAGGTGTCCGCCCTTCACGGGTGGGTGTGTCCGCGAGTCCGAAGACCTGCCCGCTGCCCGCCCGCGGACGATCCGCGTGTGGACATCCGGTGACCTCGAGGGCGGGTCGGCGACCATACCAGGCGGATCAGGCACGCGCGTCCACGGCGGCCGCCGCCCGGTTCGTCATCCCTTCGCGTTCTCGTGCCGTCGCCGGGCCCTTGAGGAGACAGACTCGCGAAGGAGAGTCCCTTGACCACGAAGTCCGCAGCCGCGGCAATCGCGACCGTGTACGGCTACCCCCGCCAGGGCCGGGGCCGGGAGCTCAAGAAGGCGATCGAGGGCTACTGGAAGGGCGCGGTCACCGCCGACGCTCTACTGGCCACCGCCGCCGACCTGCGCCGGGGGAACTGGCAGCAGCTCGCCGACTCCGGCATCGAGGAGGTCCCCACCGGGGACTTCTCGCTCTACGACCATGTTCTGGACACCACGGTAGCCGTCGGCGCGATCCCGGCCCGCCACCGCGCCGCCGTCGACGCCGACCCGCTTGACGGTTACTTCGCGATGGCACGCGGCACCCAGGAGGTGGCGCCGCTGGAGATGACCAAGTGGTTCGACACCAACTACCACTACCTGGTGCCCGAACTCGGCCCCGACACCGCCTTCACCGCGAACCCGGCCAAGGCCGCCGGCGAACTGGCCGAGGCCCTGGCGCTCGGCCACGAGGCCCGCCCGGTGCTGGTCGGCCCGGTCACCTACCTGCTGCTGGCCAAGCCCGCGCCCGGTGTCGCCGCCGACTTCGAGCCGCTCACCCTGCTGGACCGGCTGCTGCCCGTCTACGCCGAGCTGCTGGCCGACCTGCGCGCCGCCGGCGCCGCCTGGGTGCAGCTGGACGAGCCCGCGCTCGTCCAGGACCGCACCCCCGCCGAGCTCAACGCCGCCGCCCGCGCCTACCGCGACCTCGGCGCCCTCACCGACCGGCCCAAGCTCCTGGTCGCGAGCTACTTCGACCGCCTCGGCGAGGCCTTGCCGGTGCTGGCCAAGGCCCCCGTCGAGGGCTTGGCGCTGGACTTCACGGGATCTGCCGCCGCCAACCTCGACGATCTCGCCGCCGCCGGCGGCCTGCCCGGCAAGCGGCTGGTCGCCGGGGTGGTCGACGGCCGCAACATCTGGATCAACGACCTGGAGAAGTCGCTCGCCACCCTGGCGACCCTCCTCGGCCTCGCGGACACGGTCGACGTGGCGCCGTCCAGCTCGCTGCTGCACGTGCCCATCGACGCCACCATCGAGCGCGACATCGACCCGCAGATCGTCCGCTGGCTCGCGTTCGCCAAGCAGAAGTCGGCTGAGGTGGCGCTGCTGGCCCGGGGCCTGCGCGAGGGCGCGGGGGCGATCGCCGCCGAACTCGCCGCCAACCGCGCCGACCTGGCCTCCCGTGCCACCTCGCCGATCACCCGCGACCCGGCGGTCCGCGCCCGCACCGCTGCCGTCTCCGAGGCCGACGCGCGCCGCGCCCAGGCATACCCACAGCGGGCCGAGGCTCAGCGAGCCAGGCTCGGGCTGCCGCTGCTGCCGACCACCACCATCGGATCCTTCCCTCAGACCTCCGAACTGCGCGTGGCCCGGGCAGATCTGACTGCGGGGCGGATCGACGCCGCTGCGTACCGGGAGCGGATGGAGGCGGAGGTCCGCGAGGTCATCGCCTTCCAGGAGAAGGCCGGGCTGGACGTCCTGGTGCACGGCGAGCCCGAGCGCAACGACATGGTGCAGTACTTCGCGGAGCAGCTCACCGGCTACCTGGCCACCCGGCACGGCTGGGTGCAGTCCTACGGCACCCGGTACGTGCGCCCGCCGGTCCTGGTCGGGGATATCTCCCGCCCGCACTCTATGACGGTCGACTGGTTCGGCTACGCGCAGGGCCTGACGGGTCGTCCGGTCAAAGGCATGCTCACCGGCCCGGTCACCATGCTCGCCTGGTCCTTCGTCCGCGACGACCAGCCGCTCGCCGACACCGCCCGCCAGGTCGCCCTCGCCCTGCGCGACGAGGTCACCGACCTGGAGGCCGCCGGCGCGGCCGTCGTTCAGGTCGACGAACCGGCGCTGCGCGAGACCCTGCCGCTTCGCACCGCCGACCGCCCGGCCTACCTCGCCTGGGCCACCGAGGCGTTCCGCCTCGCCACCTCCGGGGTCCGCGCCGACACCCAGATCCACACCCACATGTGCTACGCCGAGTTCGGCGCGATCATGACGGCCATCGACGAGCTCGACGCCGACGTGATCTCGCTGGAGGCCACCCGCTCGCACATGCAGGTGGCCGGGGAACTCGCCGAGGCCGGGTACCCGCGCGAGGTCGGCCCCGGCGTGTGGAACATCCACTCCCCGCGGATCCCGAGCACGGAGGAGGTCGTCGAGCTGCTGCGCGCCGGGCTCGCGGTGATCCCGGCTGAGCGACTGTGGGTCAACCCCGATTGCGGGCTGAAGACCCGCGGCTGGACCGAGACACGGGCGTCGCTGGAGAGCCTGGTCGGCGCCGCCCGCCGCTTGCGGGAGGAACTCGCTGGCTGACACGCCTTCGTGAGATCAAAGGGGGGGCGCAGACCACCTGCGTTCGCCCCGGTGGCTCGCTGACGCGCTGGCCCGGCTGGCCGTGGCCGAGGACGGCAGAGGAGGAGGTGCCCTGACCGCTCCGGGGCGGGACGGGCGTCCGCCACGAGGCGCGGGCCGCGCCGGTCCGGCACGGCCCGCACCTTCGCTCAGCCGGACTGGGACATGCCAGCCAGATCGAGGCGCTGGAGGCGGCGGGCTGCACGAGGATCTTCCGAGAGAAGATCAGCACCCGCGTCAAGCACCGTCCTGAGATGGCGGCAGCCCTCAAAGCTCGCCACCGAGTTCAAGGAGGCCGCGCCCGACCAGGTCGTGATCCTCACCGTCCACGAAACGAAGCGCCTGGCGCGCAACGCCGCCGAGCTGATGCAGCTCTCCGCCGACCTGGAGGAGCCTGAGCCAGGCCTGTTCACACTGCCCCGCCAGAGCACCCGCACATAGCCGCCGTCCACGACGCCTGAAAGGGAATCGGACGAAGAACCACACGGCACCTTCTGAGGCCGAGGTCCTATCACAAGGCGAGATCACGCTGATGGGATTTGTGGGAGAGATAGCTGGTTCGTGTGACTTTGAGGTGAGCCTTTCCGTGTCGGGGAAGGTTCACGGGTGGCTGCGGGGGCCGTGCACCGTCGTCCGGCGGGAAGCCGTCGCAGCCGCGCCTATGGGGAGGGGTGGGGAAAGTCGTGTCAGCACAGGGGAGTGCGGGAGCGGGCGCCGATCGGGGGAAGGAGGCGGTCCAACTGCTGGCCGGTGTCATCGATGTGGGACTGGAACAGGCCGAGGGCTTGCTGCGCCGGATGCGCGGCGTGCTCGGCCGCTCCGACCTGCGCGAGGTGGCGGCGGACGGGCAGGAGGAGTTGCGGGCGCGGGGCGAGTTGCTGATGGGCCGTCTCGCCCCCGCCACCGAGTCCCACCTGGAGGGCGTGGCGCGCCGCGCGGCAGCCTCCCGCCGGACATCCTCCGATGCCTGAGGCGTGGCAGGGGCCGGCGCTGAAGTCGCGCGTCGAGGACGCCCTGCACGCCTTCGTGCACCAGGAGACAGCGCTGCTGGTCGCCGTCGATGCCCAACTTGAGCCGGTGGCTGAGCAGTTGTGCGCGGCTGTGGCGGAGGGTAAGCGGTTGCGTGCCGCGTTCGCCTACTGGGGCTGGCGGGCTTCGGGTCAGCCGGACAGCGAGGCGATGGTGCGGGCCGCGGCGGCGATGGAGTTGGTGCACGCGGCGGCTGTGGTCCACGACGACCTGATCGATGACAGCCCGATCCGCCGCGGTGCGCCCACCGCGCACCGAGCGTTGCGCCATGCCGTCGCCGACGGGCCGGGGTGCGAGGCCCAGGGCAGGTCGCTGGCGCTGTTGGTGGGCGATCTGCTGATGTCCTGGGCCGGGCAGGTGTTCGCCGGCTGTGGGCTGCCCGCCGCCTACCTCGCGCGAGCTCGTCCCCTGTGGGCCACACTCGCCCGCGAGCTGATCGCCGGCGAGTGCATGGAGATCCTCCGTGCCCGGCTGACGCCGAGCGCGGAGAGCTCGCTGGAGATCATTCGTTACAAGACCGCGAAGTACACCGTCGAGCACCCCCTGCACCTGGGTGGCTACCTTGCCGGCGCCCCGCCCGCACTGCTCGACAGCTTCACCGCCTACGGTGTGCCGCTGGGCGAGGCGTTCCAACTCCGCGACGACCTGCTCGGTGTCTTCGGCGACCCGCAGCGCACCGGGAAGTCCAACCGGGACGACCTCACCGGTGCCAAACCCACCGCGCTGCTCGCCCATGCCCTCACCGGTGCGACGCCCGCCGACCGCGCGCACCTGCAAGCCGGGCTCGGCCGAGGCGACCTCGGTGCGGCGGAGCTGGACCAGCTGCGGGACATCATCGAGCGCTCCGGTGCCCGGGCCCGCGTCGAGGAGATGATCGCCCAACGAGCGACGGCCGCCCGCACCGCCCTTGAGCGGGCCGCACTCCCGCCGCAGGCCGCCGCGGCCCTCTCCGAGCTGATCGCCGCGGCCTGCGCCCGCACGTCCTGACATCGCCGACGCCGAACAGACCCGAACCAGGGGGCACCCCATGACCGTGACACCCGAGGCGATGAACGCCCTGCGCCTGGCGGGCGACCCGCCGGCCGACGACGTGGTGGACTCGCTGTTCGAGCGCGGTGACATCGGAAAGTTCAACACCCTGATGCGCTGGTTCGCCCAGAGCGGCCAGCCGCTGCCCGACGACGTTCCCGAGGTGGCTCGCGACTACCTGCAAGCCACCGCCACCCCGCCCGACTGGGTCGACTGGGACCAGATCGAGAAGGCCCGGCTGTTCTTCATCCGCAACAACGTCCACATCTCCACCGCGCTGTCCTTCGCCTCGATGCCCGCCTGCTATGTCGTCCCGCACGTCGCCCGCCTGCTCAGTGCCACCCACTCGCTCGACTATCCCTCCAAGCGAATGGCCGAGACCGGCCAGTTCACCCTCTACCTGATGCGGCCCGACGCCTTCGAAGCCGGCGGCAGGTTCCTCCCCGCCGCGCAGAAGGTCCGCCTGCTGCACGCCTCCATCCGCCACCACCTACGCCGCGAGAACCGCTGGGACGAAGCCACCCTCGGCATGCCGATCTGCCAGGAGGACATGATCGGCGGTCAGATGATGTTCTCCATCCAGGTGCTGGACGCCCTGCACCGGATGGGCATCCACATCTCCAACGAGGGCGCCGAAGCCTACTTCTACGCCTGGCGCGTGGTTGGCGCGATCCTCGGTGTCGACACCCAGGCCGCGCCCGCCGACCTGGCCGAGGCACGCGACTTCTCCGACCTCTACATGGCCCGCCACATGGGCCCCTCCGACGACGGCATCACGCTCACCCGCCAACTCATCGACCTCTACGAGCAGGTCGTCCCCGGCACCCTGCTCGACCCGGTTGTCCCCGCCCTGATCCGCTACCTCATCGGCGACACCTGCGCCGACTGGCTCCAAGTCCCGCGCTCCACCTGGGACAAGGCCATCACCCTCGCCCCCACCCTGCTCGGCATCCTAGAGCGCATCGAGGACTCCTCGCCGCTCGGCGCCTGGGCACTGGACCGCCTCGGCGACCTCACTACCCGTTTCGAACTCAGCTCCCTCACCCGCGGCCGCGTCATGCAGTACGCCATCCCCGAACACCTCCACGACGAACACGGCGTGACCTCCACCAAACACCGCACCGACCCGTGGAGCCCGCCCCCGCTCTCCAACAGACTCCCCGCATGACCGGCGAACCCTGCCGTTCCGAAACTCGTCGCCGCAGGTCAGGCCGCGTATCGGTACTCGTTGGAGTCTGGCCAACTCTCCATCTCGACCCGTAGTGGCGGACGGACAAGCCTCTTCCCTCTGCCTGAGCCCGATCACTCGATCGTGAGTTCTCTCGCGCTCACGCTCGGCATGACGCGGTGCTCGCAATGAAGGCGTGAAGCCGGCGCAGTTGAAGTGCGGTAGGTAGGGAGAAGTGCCGACGCGGAAGCTGGACGGCAGCGGGGCCTTGATCGTCAGGCGGTGCGGGGCCGCTCCAGCACCAGATGGCACTGTCCTACCCCGGATCGGCATGGCGGGCGGCCCGGCGTGACGACTACGACGCTGGGCGGCGCTTCCGGACACCCCGCACCGTACCGCAGCTGCCGTGACGGCGCCGACTTTGCGCGCAACAGCGGGAAGGTGGCTGGTCAGCCAGGCAGAGCGACACGCGCTGACCAGCACAGCGGGAAGTGATCTCGATGTGCCCGGGAACGACCAACCCTGCGGTGCCGCATAGGGCCCCACCCAGAGGTAGGTGGTTTCACCGTCACGATCCCTGAGCACATCGTCGCAGCAACCCGACGCCGCGCGCTGCTCGCCGAGCCACGCCGACACCCGGGCGCGCTGAGCGCACTCGACGACGCCCACGTCGTCGCGATGGCCCTGGACGCCATGGCGATAGACGCCGCAGTCACGGCCGCCAGTCGTGTGTGGTGGGTCGGGACTGGTGGAAGAGGGTGTGGTAGTAGCCGTCGGCCTCGCGGCCGGTCGGGTCGTAGCCGGTGGCGGTGACGCGCGCGATGGCGCGCTGTTGCTCGTCGTCGTCAGTGAAGCGGCGCTGTGGATACGTCTCGGGGGAGGTGCGTGTCACCATTCCCCGGGCGGCCAGGGTGTTGGCGATCGGCCGGTAGTCGACCATCCGTAGTGCGAAGGCGGCCACCCACACTGGGGTGCGGGTGTGGCTCACGACGGTGTCGAAGGTGCGGGGGCCGATGTAGCCGACGCCGCCGGTGATGGTGATGAGACCGGTGGCGGCCACGGCCCGGGCCAGCCTCGCGCTGGCGGGGCCGGTCTCCAGGTTCTCGGCGAACGCGCCGTCCAGCAGGCCGACCGCGCTCGCGTAGGCCACCGCCCGGGGCGCGGCGTCGAGGCCGATGAACGGCACCGCCTGCTCCCGGCGGTGCGCGGCGTAGAACTCCTTGTCCGCCTCGATGAGTTCCGGCGTGGACAGCCCGGCCATCTCCGGGCCGGTGTAACGGGCGTACAGGTCTTCCAAGGTGAGGTCGTGGTTGACCAGTGCCGCGGTGATGCCGTAGGAGCAGCACAGGTCCACCATCGTGACCGGCTCTCCCGGCGGGTTCAGGCGGGCCCGCTCGGCGAGGAGCCCGCGGAAGACCGGCTGGGCGTGGTGCGGGGTCTGGTAACGCAGGGGCCGCAGCCGGGTGAAGTAGGCGCGCGGGTCAGGCTGGTCGTAGATGTCCTCGAAGGTGCTCTTCCCCCAGCCGTGCTGTCCGCCTCCGGCGTCCGACTGCATGCTCTGCCCTCCCAGCCGAGAACGTGCACTTCGCGTACCAGCATGACCGGGCACCGCCGGGGAAGCCAGCACGCCTCACCGGTGGCCGGGACGTCGCGTAGGTCCCCCAGTACGGCCCACGGCGCCTGGAAGGGCCGTAGGCTGCTGATTCTTCCGGAGCCGACGAAGCGTGAGCTGGTCGCCGCGTTGGCCTCGGTGCCGAGCGACCCGTGGTGGGAGGTCCGGCAGCAGCAAGCTCACCCCCGGCTGCTCACGCTCGGTGTTGACGAGACAGGACCTGGTCCAGGGCCTCACGCCGGATGCTGCCGATCACTCGCTCGCAGTGGGTGTTCATCCGGGGAGCCTGGGGTGCGCTCTTGAGGATCTCCATCTCCTCGGCCTCGAAGACGGCGTCGAAGGACTGCCCGTACTTGCCGTCGCGGTCGCGCAGCAGGAACCGCAGGACTCCGTGCGCCTGCCGAGGTTGGCGGTCACGTTCCGGGCCTGCTGCACCGCCCGTTCCCGGGTGGGGTGGGTGGTGACGCCGGCGATGTGCAGGCGCCGGGTGCCGTGCTCGGGGAACGCCAGCGCGTACATACGCCTGCCGAGCGCAGTGTCGAGATGGAAGAAGTCGACGGCGATGATGCCCTCGGCCTGGGCCGTGAGGAACTCGCGCCAGGTCGGGCCGGTGCGGCGCGGAGCTGGGTCGATGCCCGCCGCGTGGAGGATCGCCCAGACCGTGGATGCGGCGATCGGGTGCCAGAGGCGGGCGAGTTCGCCCTGGATCCGCTTGTGGCCCCACCCAACTCCGCGAGGCGTACGCGAGGCAGCGCTGACCGCTCTTACCACAGGCCGTCCAGCATGAGGCGATGACCAGCCTGAGGAGCTACCTCCTTCGTCGAAGCCTTCCCTCAGGCGAGGGCGGCCAGGGCCTGGGAGGCGGCGGCCTGGAGGCGGGCGGGGTCGGGGGCGGCGCGGGCGATGACGCGGATGCCCTGGAGCATCACCAGCAGGAAGCGCGCCAGCACCTGCGGATCTCGTTCCTCGGGAAGCTCGCCCTGGGCGATCGCCCGCATCAGGGCCGAGGTCAGCGTGGTCTCCAGGACGCCCCAGCTCAGTTCGACCTGGTGGGCCACCTTGGGGTCACGCGGGCTGAGTTCGACGGCGGCGTTGACCACCAGGCAGCCGAGGTGGGCCGGGTCGTTCAGAGCCTCGTCGACCCAGCTCTGCACCAGGCTCCGCACGGCGGGGAGGACCGGGCCCGGCTGGGACAGCGCCCGGACGAACCCGGTCTCCCTGATTTCCAGGTAGCGCTTCAGGGCCGCGAGGTACAGGTCGTGCTTGCTGCCGAACGTTCCATACAGGCTGGCGCGGGCGATGCCGAGGCGCTCCACGAGGTCAGCCATCGAGGTGGCCTCGTACCCTCGCTCCCAGAACAGGTCCATGGCCTGCCCCAGCACGGTGTCCGGATCGAAATCCTTGGTCCTCGCCATGCCACGACCGTAGCAGCATTCAAGACCATTCGGTCTACTGGCCTGTCACCTCGTCCGGCGCGGGCGTCCGGTCCTCCGGCGGGGACGACCGGGCCCGGCAGTCGTACGGAGTGGTCGTGCCGGGAAAAGCCCCCGGGATCCCAGACTGCCTTCACCTTCGGGCCGTACGCGCTCAGGAGCGGCATCGCCCCGGGGCTGGCGGAGCCGGTGCGGGTCAAGTGGCGGTAGGTCTTGGCGAGTTGGCCTCCGGGGAGCCATGCACGTATGTGTACGGACTTCCGGTCGCCGCGCAGGGTCGGGTCGACCAGGACGTGGTCCCGGGGGCGCGTCCATCTGGGTCAGCGCGCTGATCTCGCCGTTGGGTCGGTGGTTCAGGTTGAGGTTGACGAACGGCCTGTCAATGCGGATTCCCGGTGGGGGCGTGAGCCACCCCGGGCGGCGTAGTTGCTCGCCAGGGTGGAGAGCGACGCCTCGGTCGGCTGCTCCCAGGGTCAGGAAGCGGCGCGTTCCAGAATTCGGCAGTCAGGTCACGGGGGGCGCATAGGGGCTGGGGTTCGCCGTTCTGTGCAGTAGTCCGTCCCACGCCTGGGAGTGGTGGAGGCGGACCGGCACGGCCGGGTCCGGGCCGCCGGATGTGGTCGCCGACAGCGTCGAACTCAGCTGATTCATCAGAGAGTTCCTCCCGCATCGGGGTTGGTGGGGACGAGTCTGCTGTGTTGCGGGGGGCGGGTCATCACCTGTTCACGGGATCCTCGGCGGCGGTCGGGCGGCCAGGCTGGAGTCACCTCCGAGGGGCCGCCGAGGCCGGTTCGGAGCGGCGGTTCGGACCCAGTCTCGGACCTATCTAGACCGTACGTTCTGAAGTTGCTACGGTTCTAGTCATCAGATTCTGCGGATTCGCCGCGCTGACGGCATCTCTATCTGGAACGATCAGTCTGCTAAGGAGTGGGTATGGCAGTGGAACCCGCCCGCACTGGCCGTGCTGCTGGCCGCCAGCCTGGCGGGCCGCGCCCTGCAGCGCCTGCGCCCCGGCCTGGTGACGGCGGCAAAACTGGCGATCTCGGCCCTCGGGCTGCTGGTCCTGGCCGGGATGGAGCAGGACACCCCGTACGTCGGGCCGCTGCTGGCCGGACTGGTGATCTTCCCGGTCGGAGCCGGGTTCACCTTCTCCGGCGCCACCGTCTGGGCGGTCAACGACGCACCCGGCCACCAGTCCGGACTGGTCGGCGGGGTGATGAACACCGCCATGGAGATCGGCCCGCCGATCGACCTCGCCGTCCTGGTCCCGATCGCCAACGCACACGCAGCCTCCCTTGCCGGGTTTACCCCCGGTGCGGCGGCTGGCGGCTTCGCCTTCGCCGTCGCGGCGGCCGCCCTCGCTGCCACCGCGGTCCTCGTGCTCCTCCAGCGCGGCACGAACCACCGCTGACCCTGCCGGGCCTGGCCCGGACCGACTCGGCACCTCGGTCAACCGGCCACGGGGCAACCGACTTTCCGGACAACACCTCTGCAACCAAGGAGACCCAGATGACCGCCCGTTTCGCCGGCAAGATCGCCCTCGTCACCGGAGCCGCCGGTGTGGTCGGCCGGACCGCCGCCCTGGCCTTCGCCCGGGAGGGTGCCACCGTCCTGGTCGCCGGCCGCAACGAGGACGGCGTGGCCCAGACCGTGAAGCTGATCGAGGCCGAGGGCGGCGAGGCCAGCGGCGTCCTGGTGGACGTCTCCGACTCCGCCTCCGTCGCCGCCATGGTCGCCACCGCCGTCGAGCGCTACGGTGCCCTGCACATCGCCTTCAACAACGCGGGCGTCCTCGGCGGCGGCACCCCGGTCGGCGAGCACGACGAGGACGAGTGGAACCGGGTCCTGTCGATCAACTTGACCGGCGTCTTCCTCGCCATGAAGCACCAGATCGCGCACATGAGCGGCAACGGCGGCGGCGTGATCGTCAACACCTCCTCCAACCTGGGGGCGCACTGGCGCCTGGCGGGTATGAGTGCCTACGCCACCTCCAAGGCGGGCGTCAGCTTCTTGACTCGTACGGCGGCCCGCGAGGCCATTTCCCAGGGCGTGCGGATCAACTCGATCAGCCCCGGCCCGATCGACACCCCGATGTCCTACCTCCCGGGTGAGACCCGCGAGGAGCGCGACGCCCGCTTGGCCCCGACCGTCCCGCTCGGCCGGGTCGCCAAGCCGGAGGAGATCGCGGCGGCCGTCCTGTGGCTGGCCTCGGATGAGTCCAGCTTCGTCGTCGGCCACGACCACGTGATCGATGGCGGTGCCACCGCCTGACACCGGCCGTACCGAGGGGCGCAGCGACCGCGGCGCGAGGTCGCTCCGCCCCTCGTTTCTCCCGTGTGGGTCCGCCGAGGGCCCCACCGGCGGAACCGCCCCCGCCGTGCCCCGACTTGGCCACCAGGATCGGGCAGCGTCGCGAACCACGAGTCCTCTAGCGGTGGTCGGCGAGTCCCTTCAGGAACTCCAGGAGAGCGAGGTTCACCTCGGCAGGGCGCTCCTGCTGAACCCAGTGTCCGCATCCGGGTAGTGCGAGGCTGCCGCGCAGATCCGCTACCAGGCCGGGCAGCGCGTCGATCAGCTGTGCGGCATAGAGGGCGAACGAGTCCTCGGCTCCGTAGATGAACAGGCCGGGGACATGGATGGTCGCGTCCTGCCACGCGCCCATGAGTTCCCAGCTCGAGTCGAGTATGCGGTACCAGTTGAGCGCCCCGGTGAAGCCCGAGTGTTCGAACGCCTCGACGTAGGCCGCCAGGTCCGCCTCGGTCAGCCACGGGGGCACGATGCCCGGGTCAGGAAGAACGTCCAGCCAACCACCGCCTGCGGGGATCACCGGATCCCATGGCGCAGGGGCATCCCCGGAGCCGGAGTACAGCACACTGCGGAACGTGGCCGCGACATCGCGGGCCAACTCGGCATCCGCCGTGCCGGGTTCCTGGAAGTACTGCATGTAGTAGCGGTCACCGAACCGGGATCGCATCGCGGTCAGCAGGCTCTGCCGCGCGCGGGGCACATAGGGAACGCTCAGCCCTGCGACTCCGCTGACGCGATCGGGCCGCAGCAGCGCGGTGGACCAGGCGATCATGGAGCCCCAATCGTGCCCGACAACCGCGGCCTGCTCCTCGTGCAGCGCGTCCAGCAGGCCGATCACGTCGCCGACCAGGTGCAGCTGGGTGTACTGCCCGATGTCGCGCGGTCGGTCCGTACGGCCGTAGCCCCGAAGGTCGGGGGCGACGACGTGGTAGCCCGCATCGGCCAGGGCTTCCATTTGGTGCCGCCATGAGTACGAGAAGTTGAGGAATCCGTGCAGCAGCACGACCAGCGGTCCGCTCCCCGCCTCCGCGATGTGCATCCGAAGGCCGTTGCTGCTGACAAACCGATGTGTGACGCCTGACATGGGTCCTCCTGCTCGGTATTCCCGGCCTTGACTCCACCCCGGGCCTCTAATGACCAACTGGTCACTAGTGACAGCCTAGGGCCGGGCACGGCTAATGACCACTCGTACACTTGTGACATGGGACAGATCTCCGGCGCCGGCCGCATGACCGCCGACCCCCAGGTTCGGTCAAAGCGGGTCCGCGACCCCGAAGCACGCCAGGCCGCCATCCTCGACGCGGCACGTGCCTGTTTCGCCGAACGCGGATACGCCCGGGCCACCATCCGCGACATCGCCCGGCGTGCTGGAGTCACCCATGGCTTGGTGATGCGCCACTTCTCATCCAAGGAACAGCTGTTCATCGCCTCGATGCCGGGCCCCCGGGACCTGGGCGAGGTCATCCCCGGCGAGACCGCCACACTTCCGGAACGACTCGCGAGCGCGTTCGTCGAGCGAATGGAGAGCGCCGAGGGCAATGACCCGCTCATCGCGCTGATCCGTGGCGCGGCCTCCAACGAGGACGCGGCCAGCGCCCTCTACCAGGCCATGCGAGAACGCAGCATGAGCGTCTACCGCTCGGTTCTGGACTGCGAAGACGTCGACGCCCGCGTCGACCTGCTCAGTGCGCACCTTGTCGGCGTCGCCTTCAACCGGTACATCCTCGGCATCGGACCACTGGCCGAGATGCCGCCCGACCAACTGGTCATCCGCCTCGCCGCCAGCTTGCGGCAGATCCTTTTCGGCTGACACATCCGCCTTCGCTTGATCATGTTGCTCTGATCAGGGGCGCACGTGATCACAGGTGCCGATCTGAGCGGCGCCGGCGTTGTTGACCAGTGCGTCGAGGCAGGCGGTGATGCTCGCGAGGTCGACCACGTCCAGGCGCTTGACCTGGATGTGGTCGGCGACACGGTTCTCGGCGGCGGCCTTCAGTGGACTTGCCGGCGCTCGGCAGACCGGTCAACCACACCGTTGCCCCGCAGGAGCACGTGGGACACGTCTGGTCGTGTGGGATGGTCACAGCTGCACCGCTCGCGGGTGCCCGAGGGTCTTCCCCCGCGTGTCGAAGAGCAGATCTGCGCGATCGGCGAGCTTGATGACGTCGATGTCGCTGTGGGGCTGTAGCAGGATCGTGAGGTCGGCCGTCTCGGCGTCGGCCAGGTAGTCCGTCACCCGCTCCACCGGTGTTCCGGCCACGCCCCAGGTCGCGACCCTGGGATCGTAGTACCGGACGTCCGCCCCGCGTCGTCGCAGTCCGAGCACGAGCGCGGTGGCCGGCGTCTCGCGCTGGTCGGAGATGTCGGGCTTGTAGGTGACACCCAGCAGCAGCACCCGAGAGCCGTTCATCGCCTTGCCCCGGCCGTTGAGCAGATCGACCGACCGTTGGACGACGTGCACCGGCATCCGCTGGTTGATCTCCTGCGCCAGCTCGACGAACCGGAACGGAATGCCCAGCGACCGGACCTTGTAGGAGAGGTAATTCGGGTCGATGGGAATGCAGTGGCCGCCCACGCCGGGCCCGGGATAGAACGGGGCGAATCCGAACGGCTTTGTCGAGGCGCAGCGGATGGCGTCCCACAGGTCGACGTCGATCTCACGGCAGAACATGGCCATCTCGTTGACCAGCGCGATGTTGACGTGCCGGTAGGTGTTCTCAAGGAGTTTCGCCATCTCTGCTTCCCGCGGGCTCTTGGCCTCCACCACCTCCCCGACGAAATGCTCGTAGAGCCGGCGGGCGGACTTCGTACAGTCCGGAGTGCACCCCCCGATCACCTTGGGGGTGTTCTCAAGTCCGAAGTCGGGATTTCCCGGGTCGATGCGCTCGGGGGAGAAAGCGAGGTGGAAGTCGATCCCGACGCGCAGTCCGCCGGCCTCCAGCGCTGGCCGGACGACGTCATCGGTCGTGCCCGGGTAGGTCGTCGACTCCAGCACCACCAGCGTCCCGGCTCGCAGATGATCGGCCACCATGGCGACCGCGCTGTTCACCGCGGACAGGTCGGGAGCCCCATGCTCGGTCAACGGCGTCGGCACGCAGATCACCACCGCCTTCGCGCTGGCGATCACCGAGGCCTCGGTGGTGGCCCTGAACCCGTGGTCCAGCATCGCCGCCACGTCGGCGTCGGAAATGTCATCGACGTGGGAGCGCCCCGCGTTGAGCCCGTCCACCACCGGACGGCTCAGGTCCAAGCCTGCCACCCGCAGGCCCGCCCGAGCGGCCCCACGGGCCAGCGGTAGGCCCACATAGCCCAGGCCGACCACGACCAAATCAATACTTGTACGGGAGCTCATTGTGTGCACAACCCCCCAGAGCGACGCTTGGACAATATTCAAGAGTGGATGACTTATCCGGTTCACCTTGGCGCGGGAACTGATCACGGCGCCGACTGCCGAATTCCAGCATAAATGAATCGATCCACCGCCGGTGCGGCGACTACGGAAACTGGCTCCACTCGAAAAGAAGGGCCTCTGTACTGTCAACCCATTGGCAAGAGGCGCCTGCGAATTCCGAAAAGATGGTCGCACACAGCCCTTGGGTGACGACGGCGTAATGCTACGAAATGCAGTGACGTCCGGCGCGTCGAAATTCCGGCAGTGGAACCGGCGTACGAATGCCGGTACTTGTCGGACATTCCGGCGGATCGTGACGGCAGCGCGCAGCCCGCGAGCCGGGCGTTCCGGCTCGCGAGGCGATCGCCGCAGGTCAACAACAGCGGAATGCGGATCCAACGGTCAACTCCAGTCGCTCGAGGTGTCCCGGTAGTTGAACCAGCACAACGCGCATCGTGAAGCAGGTTCTCCCCGTCCCTGCCGCAGCGGCGCCGCCGGATCAACCAGGCACTGCTGGACGCCGAGATCGCCGAGTTCAAGGCCCGGGTCAACCACCACATCGTCTCCCCGGCGGTGACCGGGAAGTCCCGGTCGCGCCGTCCGGATGGCGTGCGCTCCGAGGTGCGCTGGAAAGGTGCCGCGCCGATCGCCGCGGTGGGCTCCGCCTCGATGGGTGGACGCCGTCCGAATTCCGAATTGAACACGCCGCCGGATCCGCAGGGGCTTCAAGGCGTTCGTGCCAGCGTCACGAAGGCGTCTCCACTGTGCGCCTGGCCAGCGCGGATCGGGCGGGTTCACCGCCGATGGCCTCCGCCCGGCGTGCCTCGGCGAGGACATCGGCGGCGGTGAGGCGGTCGACCCCGGCACGGAACCGGTCCAGCAGGTGCTCGGCGTCGTCCAGCAGCTCCTGCTCGGTGCGGGGGCGGTGGTTGAGCGGCATCCCGTCCAGCAACAGGCGCTCCAACGCCGAGTACAGCTCGGACCGGCCGACCTCCCGGATCGTGAACGACAGGTGCACGGACAGCTCGTCCTGCTCTCCGACCGCCTCGTGTGCGTATCCGCGCGGGATGTAGAGCACCTCGCCCTCGCGCACGACCTCCGCCAGCAGCGCCGGGCCCACGTTGCCGGCCCGGCCCGGCGACCAGGCGGTGTTGCGCGGTCCGTCGTAGACCTTCCAGCGCTTGCCGCCCTGGATCTGCACCAGCAGCACGTCGGCGTCGTCGCGGTGTACGGGCAGACCCTGCTCGCCGGGCGGGGTGGCGAACAGGAACGCCTCGACGCGGTGCCCGAGCTTCCGTTCGAGCAGCGTGGCGGCCTCGCGGGTGGCCATGTGCCAGTGCTCCACATTGCGCAGCAACAGGGTCACGCCGTCGTCCATCATGCGCCTGATGCCCTCGGCGTCCGCGAAGCCCTCGGCGAGCACGTTGTTGACGGTGCGAGCCTTCGTGTAGTCGCCTGCGTCGATCGGCGTGGACTTGCGCACCATTTCCACGTAGGGCACGCGCAGCAGTCCCGAATCGATCGCGTCGTCGACCTCCCGCAGGCTGATCGGGCTGGGCGACCCGATCGGGCCCGTCGAGTCGGGCGCCTGCTCCCGCTCCCGCGGCCTGAACACCGCCGGAGCGGTGCGCCAGTGTTTCGCGTAGAAGTCCGAGACGTCGCCGACCAGGCTCGGCAGTACTTCCCGACTCGTCATCGTATTCCTCCCTGTCCGGCCGGTGGGCTCAGCCCAGCCGCCCGTCGCCGTTCAGCTCGGCGAGCGCGGCGGCGTCGAGCTCGATGTTCAGGGCACCGAGCGCGATCGCGGCCTCGGCCGGGTCGCGGGGCCCGATGATGGGGAAGGCCGCCGGGTGCGCAAGCACGTAGGCGAGGGCGACGTTGATCGTCTCGACGCCGAGCCGCGCGGCCAGCCGCTGGGCGCGCTCGCGGCGGCCGCGGTTGGCCGGCGTGTCCCAGCAGCGCACCATGTTCGGGTCGAGCAGGCCGGGGTCGACGCTGGAGAAGAACCCGCGCGCCTGACTGGACCAGGGGATCAGCGCCACGTCATTCCGGGCGAACCAGGCGAGGTCGTCCTCATCGGCGGCGATGCACCCCGGGTACAGCGGCTCGGCCATCTCCGCCAGCGCGAAGTGGTTGCTCACCGCGGCGAAGCCCTGCCCGCCCGTGGAACGCGCGTACGCGGTGGCCTCCTCGACGCGGGCCCGTCGCCAGTTGGAACCGCCGTAGGCGCCGATCCGGCCGGCGCGAACCTCGGCCTCCAGCGCGTCCACCCATTCGCCGACCGGGACCTGCTCGTCGTCGCGGTGCAGCAGGTACACGTCCACACACTGGACGCCCAGGCGCTCCAAGGAGATCGAGAGCTCTTCGGTGATCGTCTCGGGCGCGCACTTCGGCGGGTGCGCCCCCTTGGCGATGATCACCGGCGGCTCGTCCGGCGTGTTGCGGGCCAGCCACGTGCCGAGGACCTCCTCGCACACGCCGCCGCCGTAGGCGAAGGCCGTGTCCAGGAGATTGCCGCCCTGCCCGAAGAAGTGCTCCAGCAGGGGTGCGGCCTTCTCGTACGTCCGCATGCCGGACGTGCCGAGCGTGATGCGCGAGACCTCGCGGTCCACGCCGGCGATCTTCCCGTACTCCATCGTCATCGCTGTGTCCCTCTCATCGGTTCTCGGCGCTCAGGCCGACTTGTTCGAGTGCGGACCGGCTGGGCAGGTTCGCCATCACCTGCCGGACCTTGGTCCGCGCGAGCTCTCGGTGTTCTTCGTGCGCGTCCGCCGCGATCGCGACCGACGCCTGCGTGTACAGGTTGTTGAGGACCGTGCCCAGGTACCCGGAGAAGCACGACAGGTCCCTGACGCGGCCGGGGCCGCCAGCCCGTGCGTACGCTGCCGCCGTGGCGGCGACGCGGTCCGTCCGCGCCCGGCCGTCGGGGGCGTGCCAGGCCATCAGGGCCGCGGCGAGCTCGTGGTCGGCCGAGCCCGGTCCGGCGTTGTCCCAGTCGACGAGCACGAACCCGCCGGTGCGCTCACGCATCACGTTCGCGGGCGTGAGATCGAGGTGGCACATGACCAGGGCGTCCCGGTCCAAGGGGACGACGAGCTCGGACAGCTCCCCGACGGCGGGCATCAGCCGTTCGAGCCCGTCGGCCCACTCGACGCGCTGTGCGCGCAGCGCGTCGAGCAGCTCCTGCCACTGATCCGCGGTCGGCACGCGCTCGAACCTGCTGTCCGGCGCACCGGCGCCCGGGTCCCGCAGAGCCAGCCGGTGCAGCCGGGCCAGGCAGTCGCCGAGCCAGTCCGCGGCGTGCTCGGCGGCATGGTCCGCGGGAGTCAGGGGCCTGCCGTCGATCCAGCTGTAGAGCCGGACGTATACGTTCCCGAGTTCAGGGGGAAGCCGGCAGAGGTAGTCGCCGTCCACGGTGGGCAGGCTCTGCGGGCACCCGACCCCGGCGGCCCGCGCCGCAGTCTCGAACCGGACCCGGCCGCGGATCTCCTGCTCGTCCTGGTCGTCGTCCCAGAACAGCTCCTTGAGCGCGTGCCGGGTGCCGGCGGCCGTCAGCTCCCAGATCCGGCCGCACAGCCCGCGGGCCGTCGGCTCCGCGCCGAGCGCGGTGCCGGCCAGCCCGAACCTTTCCCCCACGTAGGCCGCGGCGGCCGGTGTGGGGGCGAACGCCTGCCGGGTGCTCATCGGCCCGTCCTGCCCAGCTCGGCCGTCATCGACCGCACCGTCGGGAAGTCGAACACGGTGTCCACGCTGATCGCGCCGCCCAGCTTCGCCCGGACCCTGGAGACGAGGCGCAGTGCCAGCAGGGAGTGCCCGCCGATCTCGAAGAAGTCGTCGTCGGGCCCCACGGCGACACCGCCGAGTACCTCCGACCAGAGCGCGGCCATCTCCTGCTCGGGCCCGGTCAGCGGGGCGCGGTCGGCCGCGTCCGCGGTCCCGGCCGACGGGCCGGGCTCCGGCAGCGCCGCCCGGTCCAGTTTGCCGCTCGGCGACAGAGGCAGCTGATCCAGGTCGACGAGTGCCTGCGGCACCATGTAGGCGGGCAGCGCGGCCGCGAGGTGCTCGGTCAGTTCGGCGGAGGTCACGGCGGCGTCGGCCTTGACGACGTAGCCGATCAGTCTGGCCGGGTCGCCCTTCGGCTCGACGGCGCAATCCGCCACGGCAGGGTGGGCGAGCAGCACCTGCTCGATCTCGGTCGGCTCGATCCGGTAGCCCCGCAGCTTCAGCTGCCGGTCCGCGCGATTCAGGAACTCGAGCCCGCCGTCGCTCCGCAACCGCACCACGTCGCCGGTCCGGTAGAACCGGCCGTCCTCGCCTGGCAGGGCGGTGAAGCGCTCCTCGGTGAGTCCGGCGGCGGTGTAGCCGTCGGCGACTCCGGTACCGCCCAGGTAGAGCTGGCCCGGCAGGCCCGGCGGCACCGGCCGCAGCCGGTCGTCGAGGACCCGGGCCAAGGTGTTGGCCAGCGGCGTGCCGATCGGCACTGGCGACTCGCCGCCGTCGAGCCGGTACGCCGTCGACCAGATGGTGGTCTCGGTGGGGCCGTACAGGTTCCAGCACACGGCGGCCCGTTCGACCAGCTCCGCCGCCAGGTCTGCGGGCATCGCCTCCCCGCCGCACAGCGCGGTGAACCGGTTGGCCGGCCACCACTTCGCGGCCACGAGCATGCGCCAGGTCAGCGGCGTCGCCTGCATGACCGTCGCCGAGTGCCGGGCCAGCAGGCCGACCAGCGCTTCCCCGTCCGAGGCCGACCTCTCGTCGGCGATGACCACCTGGCCGCCGGACACGAGCGGGAGCAACAGTTCCAGCAGCGAGATGTCGAAGGCCAGCGTGGTCACGGCCAGCAGCGTGTCGGCCTCGGTGAAGCCGATCCGGGCCCGTATCGAGGCCAGGAGTCCGGCCAGCGCGCGCCGCGGCACTCGCACGCCCTTGGGCCGGCCGGTCGAGCCCGAGGTGTAGAGCACGTACGCCTCGCTCCCGGGGTCGGCGACGTGCTCGGGAGCCGGTCCGGGTTTACCGTTGACGAACTCCTTGTGACGGCCGGGGAACCGGCCGCCGATCTCCGGAGTGGTCACGATGACCTTGACGTCGGCGTCGTCGAGCACATACTCGTTCCGAGCCGCGGGGTGCCGGTGGTCCAGCGGCACGAAGGCGGCGCCGGTCAGCAGCACGCCCACCAGTCCGACCACGGTGGAGACGGAGCGGTCGACGCACAGGCCGACCCGGTGGCCGGGGCCGATGCCGAGCGCGGCCAGCCGGCCGGCCAGCCCGTCGGCCCGGGCCTGGAGTTCGGCGTAGGTCAGCGTCCGCCCGCCCGCCGTGACCGCCGGGGCGTCGGGGCGCGCGGCGGCCTGGCGCGCGATGAGCGCGACGACGTCGTCCGCGACCGGGAAGTCCCGCGCCGTCCCGCTGGAGGCGGCGATGGCCGTGTGGTCCTCGGGCACGAGCATGTCCAGGGCGTCGACCGCCCCGCTCGGATCGTCCACCGCCGAGCTCAGCAGCCGCAGGTAGTGGTCGACCATGCGCTGCGCCGCGTCCTGGTCGATCAGATCGGTGTTGAACTCCCACATCAGGGCGAGCTTCTCCCGCTCGCCCGGGTCGCCCGCCCGGCGCAGCTGCTCGGCGCGGGGGATGACGACGACGTTGAGGTCGAACTTGGCACTGCCGTTGTTGTGCTCGACCAGCGTGCCCCGCGCCCCCGGCCAGTCGAACGACGGCACCGGCGAGTCGTGGAAGCTGAAGCAGGTCTGCACCAGCGCGTTCCGGCTCGGGTCGCGCGGCAGGTCCAACGAGCGCACGACGTCCTCGAAGGGGGCCTCGCCGTGCGCCAGCGCCTCCAGCACGGCGTCGCGGGTCTGGCCCAGCAGCTCCTGGAAGGACAGGTCCTTGTCCAACCGCAGCCGCATGCCGACCATGTTGACCAGCATGCCGAGCAGGTTCTCGGTCTCCGGGCTGTCGCGGTTGGCCAGCCAGGAGCCGATGGTCAGGTCGCGGGCCCCGCTGTAACGGTTCATCAGCACGGCGAACCCGGCGAACATGACGACGAACAGCGACACGCCCTCGTCCCGCCCGCACTCGCGCAGCCGGGCATAGAGGTCGTCGGGCACCGCGACCCGGATAGCCGTGCCGCGGAAGGTCTGTTTGGGCGGGCGCGGTCGGCTCACGGCCAGGTCGAAGGTGCCCGCGCCGGCCAGCCGATCCGTCCAGTACGGAAGCACCTGCCCACGCCGGACGGCGTAGCGCCCCCGCTGCCAGGCGGCGTAGTCGGCGAACTGGACCGGCAGGTCGGCGAGCTCGGGTTCGCGCCCGTCCGCCCACGCCGAGTAGAGCTCGCCGATCTCCCGCCAGAACACCGAGACCGACCAGCCGTCGTGCACCAGATGGTGCTCGGTTTCGACCAGGGCCCAGTCGTCCTGCGCCAGCCGGATCAGGGTCCACACGGCCAGCGGGCCGGTGGCGAGGTCGAAGTCGCGGTCGAACTCGGCGCGGAGCGCCGCGGTCAGCGCCGCTTCGCGGTCGGCGTCCGCGGCTTCGCGCAGATCGCGCTCGTGCAGCGGCACCTCGGCCGGGTCGTGCACCACCTGGATCGGGCCGCTCTCGGAGAGGTGGAAGGTGGTGCGCAGGATCTCGTGCCGCCGGGTGACCTCGGTCAGGGCCCGCTGGACGAGGTCCGGCCGGAGCTCGCCGCGGAAGCGGATGACGCATTGGAAGTGGTAGGCGCGGTCGCCCCCGGCCAGCTGGTCGAGGAACATCACCTGCTCCTGGCCGAAGGAGACCGGTGCCGGCCCGGTGTCGGCGCGCGGAGCCAGCCTCGGCTCCGCGGCCTCGCGCACGGCGGGCAGGCCGGCGAGCGCCTCGGCCATCCCGGCGATCGTGCGCCGCCGGAGCGGCAGACCCAGGGGGATGTCGAGCCCGAGCCGCCGACGCAGCCGGGTGACGAACTGGACGGACAGCAGCGAGTTGCCGCCGAGCTCGAAGAAGTCGGCCGAGCGGTCGGCGACGGGGCGGCCGAGCAGTTCGGTGAGGATGTCCGCGAGCTGCTGTTCGGCACCCGGCCGCGGCGGCTCGGCGTCCGGGCCCGTCCGCGCCGCGGCCGTCGCGGCGAGCGCGGCCCGGTCGACCTTCCCGTTCGCGGTCAGCGGGAGTGCCGCGACCACGTGGATCCGCCGCGGGACGAGGTGGCCGGGCAGCCGTTCGGCGAGCTCGGCGGTGATCGCCGCCTCGTCGGGCACGGTGTGCGGGCCGGGGGTGACGAAGGCGACGACGCGGTCGCGCGCCGTCTTCGGGCCGAGCGCGACGGCGATCGCCTGGTCGACGTCTGCGGCGCCGCGCAGCGCGGCCTCGATCTCGCCGAGCTCGACCCGGAATCCGTGGATCTTGACCTGCAGGTCGCTTCGCCCGAGGAACTCCAGCGTGCCGTCGGGGCGGACCCGGGCCCGGTCACCGGTGCGGTACATGCGCACGCCGAGCTCGGGGTGCCGGACGAAGGCGGCCTCGGTCTGCCGCGGGTCGTCCCAGTAGCCCCGGGCGAGGCCGGTGCCGGTGATGCAGAGCTCGCCGGCGGTCCCGGCCGGGACCGGCGCGAGCGAGTCGTCGAGAAGGAGGCAGCCCTCGCCCGGCAGCGGGTCGCCGTAGGGGATGCTGGTCCAGGACGGGTCGACGTCGCCGATCTCGTAGATGAGGGAGTTGATCGACGTCTCGGTCGCGCCGCCCATGCTCACCACGCGGGCCGCGGGGTACCGGTCGCGCACCCGGTCCGGCAGGCCCACCGGGATCCAGTCACCGCTGAGCACCGCGAGGCGCAGCGGCCCGGGAGCCGGCGCGCCGGATTCGCCCAGCCAGGACACGAGCATCTCCAGCAGCGCCGGCACCGTGTGCCAGAGGCTGACCCCGTGCCGCTCCATGAGCTCGGCCCAGTGCGCCGGGTCGCCCGCACGCTCCGGGTCCGGTACGACGACCGCGCCGCCGGCGGCCAGGGGGCCGAAGATCTCGTAGACCGACAGGTCGAAGCTGAGCGAGGTCAGCGCGAGGGAGCGGTCCCGCGGCCCGACGCCGAAGCGCCGGTTGATCTCCAGCACGGTGTCCGCGACGCCGCCGTGCTCCACCATCACGCCCTTGGGCGTGCCGGTCGAGCCAGACGTGAACATGACGTAGGCCAGGCTGTCCCGGGTGCCCGCGGCCGGTCCGGCCGGCGCGGGGTCGATGCCCTCCAGGGTGGAGACGGCCGCGTCCGCGGGCCAGGCCGCGGACGTCAGCAGCGAGGCCTGCGTGAGCACATGGGAGCAGCGGCCGAGCTCGACCAGCTGCCGGAGCCGGGCCTCGGGCAGGTCGGCGGAGAGCGGCAGGTAGGCCGCCCCCGCCTTCAGGACGCCCAGTACCGCGACGATCTGCTCCCAGCCCTTGTCCAGGGCCACGGCGATCAGCTCTTCGGGGCGCACCGATCCGCGCAGCCGTTCGGCCACGGCCTCGGCCAGGCCGTCCAGCTCGGCGTAGCTGAGCGTGCGGTGCGAGGTGATCACCGCCGGTGCCTGCGGGTCGCGCCGGGCCGCCGCGGCGACGAGTTCGTGCAGTGTCATCGGTCTTCTCGTTTCTCGTTCGGGAGCTTCAGGCGTGCTCACGGGCCAGGTCGGCGATCCGGTGAAGGCCGCTCAGCACGGCCTCGGGCTCGACACCGAAGTCGATCAGGCAGGCCACCTCGTCGACCCCCATGTCCTCGAAGGACCGGAGTGTGCGGCGCGCGGTGTCCGGGGACCCGAACAGGCCGCTGTCGCGTGAGTAACGGTCGAAGGCCCGGCGCAGCAGGGCTTCGCGGTCCGCCTCGGTCAGCTCGTCGATGCCTTCGACGGTCGGCCCGGACGTGCCGGTCAGGTCCAGAGAGCTGGCCAGGTAGCCGCTGAACGGCTCCCGGATCAGCTCCAGCACCTCGGCGTCGGAGCGGCCGATCAGGGTGTGCAGCATCAGCGTGACCCGGCCGCGCGCCGAGCTTCCGTGCCGGGCGGCCAGGGTCTCCCGGTAGAGCGCGATGTTCCGCTTCAGCACGTCCGGGCGCTGGCCGAGCAGGTGGGTCAACAGATTGCCGCCCAGTTCACCGGCCAGCCGGAACGTGTCCGGGCGGCCGGAGCTCGTGATCCAGAACGGCAGGTCCGGCTGCACCGGTGCGGGATAGATCCGGACGCCGACCCGCTCGCCGCCGCCATCCAGCCGGATGACCTCCTCGCCGGCCCACAGCCTGCGCACCACCTCGATGTGCTGCGCCAGCGTGGTCTTGCGCTCCCGGTAGGCGGTCTCGGGTTCGGGGGTCAGGGCGAAGTCCACCGCGTGCCAGCCGGACGCGAAAGCGAGCGCGGCGCGCCCGTTCGACAGGTTGTCCACCATGGCCCACTCCTCCGCGACACGGATCGGATCGTGCAGCGGCAGCACGACGCTCCCGGCCCGCACCCCGACCCGGCGGGTGACGGCCGCGACCGCCGCGCCGGTGACCGCCGGGTTGGCGTAGAGACCCCCGAAGGGATGGAAGTGCCGCTCCGGTGTCCACACCGCGTGCAGACCCGCGTCGTCGGCCAGCCGGGCCCCGTCGAGCAGCAGGTCGTAGCGTCCCTGGTCGGTGCGCGACGCGTCGTCGGCGAAATAGAAGAGGCTGATGTCCACAGGATCTCCGTACGAGGTCTTAGGCTGAGGCACCCGAGTAGCGCCGCAGACCGCGCCGCCACAGGAACCGGGTGAAGGCGAGGCCGGCGGCGGCGAATGCGGCCAACGCGGCCGGGCCCGCCCCGGTCGCCCGGGAGGTGAGGACTTCGGCGGGCAACGTGACGGCCAGGCCGATCGGGATCACGACCGTGAGCCCGATCCGCATCCACCCGGGGTAGAGGCCGACCGGCCAGCGTGCCGCCTGGAACAGGCCCGAGAACAGTTCGGCGACGTTGTCCAACTTCACGAACCAGAACGCGCTGATGGCGATCGACATCAGGAAGCTGTAGATCAGCGCGGCCCCGCACAGCAGCGTGACGGCGAAGACCGGGACCGCCGACAGGCCCACGCCGCCGGAGAGCACCGCACCGGTCGCCGTCGTGGCCAGGCCGATCGCCACGTCCAGCCCCTGCCACACCTTCGACGAGCGCACGCTGACGGCCAGCAGGGCACCGGCGGGCTTGAGCAGCACCGCGTCGAGGGTGCCCTCCTGAATGTCCGTCAACAAGGCCAGTGCGTTGGGCATCACCAGCATCTGGGTGAAGCCGCTGAGGGTGGTGTAGACGCCGGCCAGGACCACCAGCTGGTCCAGGTCCCAGCCGTCCAGCCGCTGGACCTGGCGGAAGACCAGAGCCAGTGTGATCACCGCGGTGCCCAGGGACAGCACGGAGGTGACGATGCGCAGCAGGAAGTTCGCCCGGTACTGCATCTCGTTGAGCAGCAGCAGGCGCAGGTACAGCGCGGCCAGTCGGATGTTCACGCGCCCACCCCGGTGAACCGGCGCACGGCGCGCCGCCAGACCACCGCCACGAGCAGCGCTCCCACGCCGATCCACAGCGCCTGGACGCCCAGCCCTGCCAGGAGCCGCGGGGCCGGGCCGGGTGCGATCAGTGTGTTGATCGGGAAGCTGAACGTCCACTCGAACGGGAACCACCCGGCCGCGCTCCGCATCCACTGCGGCAGCAGTGTGAGCGGCACCAGCCGTCCGGACAGCAGCAGCTCGAACAGGAGGTAGAGCTCGAACAGCGCGCTCGCCCTGGTGGTCCAGAACGTCACCAGCCCGATCAGCCACAGGAACAGCGAGCGGATGACGAACGCCGCCCAGATCGACACCAGGAAGACCAGCACACCGGCCGGGGTCGGATGCGCCGTCGGGTGGAACAGCAGGACGAGCACGGCGGCGACGGGAAGCCACTGGGCGATCCAGACGATCTTGGCCCCGCCGAAGCCGGCCAGGTCGTAGTGGATCGGATGGATCGGCAGCAGCATCCGGCCCGACATCCGGCCGGTGGTGATCCGGTGCTCGAACCCGGCCGGCGCGTAGCCGACGTTCATGTTCCGCACCAGGGTCCAGGTGATGTAGTAGGCCGCCAGGGTGCCCGGCGTGTATCCGTCGACGGATCCGCCCTGGGAGCGGGCGATCGCCGACCACACGACCAGGTAGATCACCGGCTCGGTGAGCATGCCGACCATCAGCAGCAGGCTGCTGGCGCGATAGGTCAGCTGCTGGGTCATCGACTGCCGGCCTGCGGCCGCGTAGAAGGCGCCCAGCGCCCGTACGCGGCCCGCCGCGCCCCCGGCCGTCATGGAGCCGCCGCCGTGGCCGGGGCGCCGCGGCCCGCCGGGTCGGCGCCGTCGACCCGCAGGTCGACCGCGTCCGAGGTGAAGATGTGCTCGATGACGTCCTCGATCGCGGGCCGTGTCACCGTGAGGTCCGTGACCCCACCCCCGGCCAGCAGCCGGGTCGTCACCTCCGGCACCCGTGCCGCCTCGACCCGGACCCGCAACCGCCCGGCGGAAGCGGGCCGGCACTCCCCGAACCCGCTCAGGTCCACGCCGGGATCGGTCGGCGTCACCTCGATGTCGCGGTGCGCGGCGAAGCGCTCGCCGAGCCGCGACAGGTCTCCGTCGTAGAGCACCCGGCCGCAGTGGACCACCACGACCCGTTGGCAGAGCGCTTCGATGTCGGCCATGTAGTGGCTGGTCAGCAGCACGGTCGCGGATCGGGTCCGGTTGTATTCGGCGACGAACGTCCGGATCCGCCGCTGCATGGCGACATCCAGGCCGAGGGTCGGCTCGTCCAGGAACAGCATCTCCGGCCGGTGCAGCAGCGAGCCGACCAGCTCCATCTTCATCCGCTCGCCCAGCGAGAGGTTGCGTACCGGCTTGCGCACCAGGTCGCCGAGGTCCAGCAGTTCGACCAGTTCGTCCCTGGTCTGCCGGAAACGCTCGCGGGGGATCCGGTAGATCGCCCGGTTGAGCTCGAAGGAGTCGACGGCGGGCAGATCCCATTGCAACTGGTACCGGTTGCCCATGACCAGCGCCATGCGGCGCAGGTAGGCCGGCTCGCGCCGGGCCGGATCGTGGCCGAGTACGCGCACCGATCCCGCCGAGGGGTGGAGCAGGCCGGAGAGCAGCTTGAGCAGGGTGGTCTTTCCTGCCCCGTTCGCGCCGAGGATGCCGACGATCTCTCCCGGCTCGACGCGGATGCCCACGTCCTGCAGGGCGTGCACCTGTTGCTTGCGCCGGCGGACCAGGACGCCGACCGCCGAGCGCAGCCCGGCGTCCCGTTCCGCCACGGTGAACGACCGGCCGAGCCCGGACGCCTCGATGGCCGCAGGGGTCACAGTCGGGCTCCCTCGGTGCCGAGCGGGTCGACGAGCACCATCCGGAGCTCGGCCGTGTACGGCGCGCCGGCGGCGTCGGTCAGCCAGGTCTGGCCGAGGTCCGGCAGCATCTCCGAGATCGTCACGCTCCGGCGTTCGGCGGTGTCCGCCGCGGCCCGGCGCACCGCGCGCGCGGTCTGCTCGAGCATCAGGACGCTGCTGAAGTCGGTCAGGGTCGGCTTGCGCTCGGTGTGCACGCGGCAGAAAGTCCGCACCGGCATGTCGTGCGCCTCCCGGAACTTCTGCGCCTCCCGGAACCGCCGGGCCGCGGTCTTGGCGAACGCCCACTCCAGCTCGGCCGGCTCGAAGCTCCAGGCCTCCCGTTGGACCACCAGGCGGCCGATCGAGATCCGCGGCAGGTGCCGGGCCGGCGCTAGCGGGCGGAAAGCGCCCACGATCGCGGCGGAGACCTGCTCGGCGAGCACCTCCAGCAGGTCCCACGGTCCCTCGCCGGTCTTCGAGACCACCACCAGGCGCCCGTCCTCGCGGCACACCTCCAACGCGGCGGACGGGAACACCGGGCCGGGCGCGCCGGTGTCGCTGTCGTGCAGGCACCAGTACCGGAAGTGCGGCGAGAGCAGCGCGGCCGGGTAGCTGCGGGAGTTGACCAGCGGTGAGTCCTTGCTGGGCACCGAATACCAGCGGCGGCCGGCGTGGTCGCGCTCCGCGGCTTCGAGCAGCCGGCCGACGTCCGCGTGCCGCTCCACGAAGGGGCGGGCCTCGAGCGTGTTCGTGGCCAGATGCAGCTCGCCCATCACCGCCGTGAACCGCCCGAGGCGCACCGCGTCCAGCCCGGCCGCGGCGATCATCAGGTCGGGGGAGTGGTGCCGTGCCGCGGACCACAACGGGGCGGTCGCGGGGAACTCCCGGCGGACCGCGTCCCGGATCGACTCGACGGTCGGTTCGTGGCGCCGCGCGCCGTCCGGTAGCTCGAGGATCCGCGCCCACTTGGCCTGCAGCCGGGACACCGCGTCTGCCACCGGCTCCGGCGGCCCGCCGCGGGGCGTCAGCTGCCGGGTGGCCATCCCCAGCAGCTGGGACAACGGAAGGCGGTCGCGGCCGGTGGCGCGGCTGTGCCGGTCGAGCAGGGAACCGAACAGGTCCAGGTAGTTGCGGCCGGCGCGGCCGGCGAACCACCGGGCGCTGTCGGCCACCAGGCCGAGCGGCCCGCCGATCGCTGCCTGCACCGGTCGTCCGATCTCCAGATCCACGTCGCGCCTGGTGTCCTCGTAGACCAGGGTCCGCCCGGCGTACATCTCGCCGTGCCTGCGTACGGCGTCGCTGCCGGTGATCCGCAGGAACGCCTCGTCCAGCGCCGCGGTGGCGGCCATCAGCCGGTCCGGCCGGCCGGCCGCCGCGGCGACCGCGTCCCGGCCGCGCTCCAGCTCGTCGAGCGCGGCGAGCGCGCGCTCGCGCGGCTCTCGGTCGCCGACCAGGGCGAGCCGTTCCCGCAGCGTCCGTTCGGGATGCGCCTCGATCGGACCGCTCAGGTCCATCCGTACCACGCCGTCGTCCAGCCACGGCCGCAGCTCCTCGACGATCGAGTCGACCGTCGAGGTGTCCCGCCGCGCCGCCAGCTCGGCGAGGGTTCGCGATCCGTCGCACATCCGGAGCAGGGACAGGACGCCGGGCGGCAGCTCGACGGGTTCCCGATAAGGACGCAGGAGCCGGTCGTCGTCCACGAACACCCCGCCGGAGAGCACCGGCCGCAGCCATGGACGCATGCCGGGCTGGTCGGACAGTCGCCGGGCGAGCGTGTCGATCGCCCAGTTCTCGAAGTAGACCGTGCGGTCGGCGAGCAGGCCGGGCCCGCCGGCACAGTCCATCGGCCGGTCGGACTCGGTCAACCGGCCCCAGGCGGCCGGGCCGAAGAAGCCGATGGTGTCGTTCTTGACCGTGTACCGCTGCAGGTAGTTGGCGACGAGTTGCAGATGCTTGAGCTCTGTGGTGCGGCCCGGCTCGGCCGGGCGGCCGACCTTGTCCACGGCGCTGCGCACCGCGGCGGGGTTCTGCCAGGCGACGGCCTCGCGGAACCGCGGGTCGGCCGCCACCTCGCGCAGCGAGTCCGCCAGCCGTTCGAGCTCCGCCTTCCACAGCTCGTCGAACTCCTGGTCCGGCAGACCGGCGGCCTGCGCCAGGCCGGGCGCCGAGAGCCGGCCCGCCTCGGTCACCGGGAAGCCGGCGCCGCGCAGCACGACGTCACGCCACACGGCCCAGTCGGAGCCGGCCAGCGGAAGCAGGTGGGAGCGCTCGTCCGTCTCCGGCCACGCGGGCCGTCGCGGCGCCGTCACTGGTCCCCCTCGGCAGCGGGCGCCGGGTGGACGGACAACGGCAGCAGCCGGCTCCCCGGCGGCGCGGTCGCCGGACCGGGCACGAAGGACGCGCACAGGGAGCGGGTCAGCCGCGTCCGGTGCTGCTCGTACGGTTGGTACGACTCGTGGTCGAAGTCCAGGTAGCGGTTGCGGTAGCACCACCGGCAGTCCTCGAACTTCGGGTCGATGTGCTCGCGGCCGGCGCCGTGCTGGGCGCGCAACGACAGGTACTGCTCGTTGTTCCAGATCTCGCGCAGGCCGGAGGTGTTCAGATCGCCGACCAGATGGTGCTCCGCGGGCGAGCCGATCAGGTGGTCGCAGAAGCCCACGCCGCCGCGGTAGTTGACGTACAGGTACATCCACGGATGCGTGCAGGTCTTGTTCGCCGTGTCGTCGTCGGCCCACAGCTCGTCCAGCGCCGTGTTGAGCTGAACGTCCACCTCGGTGGACTCGGTCACCTCCGCCAGTTCGGCGAGCGCGCGGAACACGTCGGGACGGTGGTGCAGCAGCTGGTCCGGATGCCCGTCCGGGAGGGTGATCGGGCTGAGGTGCATGCCGACGCCGAGCCGTGCAGCATGCTTGGCGATGGTGGTCAGCTCGTCGAGTGCCGCGGGCTGCACGGTCACGTTGAGGTGGATGTTGCCGGTGCCCACTCCGCTGGCGTGTGCCTCGTCGACCAGCACCTCCAGGTTGCGCAGCACCACGTTCATGTCGGCGCCGCGGCGGACCTTCCCGAACGTCTCGCGCTCGCCGGCGTCGAAGGACACCGAGATCAGGGCGCCGGAACGCACGAGCTTGCGCCACGTCGCCTCGTGGAACGCCGTCAGGTTGGTCACCATGCGGACCCGGCAGCCGTAATCGAGGGTCTGGTCGACGAACCGGGGGAAGTTCTTCAGAATGGTGCTCTCGCCCCAGCCGCGCAGGTCCACGATCTCGGCGGTGGGGAACAGTTCGCGCGCGATCCGGTCGAACAGCTCCTGACTCATGTTGCGGGAGCGGTCGAACTTGCCGGCCGAGCGGCACATCGGGCAGGAGAGGTTGCAGTTCTCGGTCAGCTCCACGAACAGCACCCGGGGCAGGCTGTGCAGGAGCGTTGCCCGCTGCTCGAACTCACGGAGGTTCAGCTCGTGGTTCTCGACGCGGGCCTCGGTCCACTCGACGTGGCTGCTCAGACGCTGCTGCGCGGGCGGTGCGGACGGAGTGCTCTCGATCATGCCTGTCACGGCCTTTCTGGCAAGGCGTCGCGGACCGCGTCCACGAACTCGGTGCGGAATCCCGGGTCGGGGAAGATCGAGTACTCGTGGTGGTCGGCCTCGACGCGGTGGCGGATGACGCGCCGGGCGTGGGGCTCCCAGTTGCCGACCAGGTCGTCGGCGATGTGGGCGTTGAAGTAGTGCAGGTCTCCGGCGTAGTAGCCGGGGTGGTAGAACCGGTCGGCGCGCAGGGTGCGGGCGAAGACCTCCAGCTGGCGCCGCAGGACCTCCGGTCCGACCGTCTCCGCGAGCACGCGGGCCTCCTTCAGGCTGCTGACGACGCCCGCGTCCCCGACCGTGATGGTGTAGGGCACGTCGACGCCGATCCGGCGGAGCAACTCCTGCAGTCTGCCGCCGATCAGGACCTCCTCCGAGGACACCCCCGCGGCGAGCGAGGGGTCCGGCGGCTGGCTGTCGATGAGGGCGAGCATCGCGACGCGCCGACCCTCCGCCAGCAGCCGGCAGGCGACCTCGAAGGCGATCGCGCCACCGGTCGAGAAGCCGCACAGCAGATACGGCTGCTCCGCCGGCAGCCGCAGTAGCTCCTCCAGGTAGATCGAGGCGAACTCCTCGATGCTGCGGGGCACCTCGCGTTCGCCCTCCATCCCGGCGGCGCGCACGCCGACCGACTGGACCGGCAGCACCGAACGCAGGGTCCTGATGGCCATCGCCGTGCCGGAAGCGGAGTGGAAGTAGAACAGCGAGGGAGCATGCGGATCGAAATCGGCCGGCAGTTGGAGGCAGCGGTCGGACGGCGCGCGCTCGCGCAGGTACGCGGCGACCCGTTCGACGGTGTCGCGGGCGGTGAGTTCGGCCCGGGGCAGCCGGGCGCGGGTCGTCTCGAACAGCCGGTCGGCGATGCGGGCGGCCGCTTCGTCGTCGCCGGATGTGCTGAACGCGGTGTCGATCGAGACGTCGGCGACGTCGAGCTCGTCCGCGTAGGCCTCGGCGACCGCCGCTTCCCACTGGTCCCGGTAAGGCCGCCTCGGGCCCTCCGGCACCGGCGCAAGTCCCTGCTCCACGAAGACGCCAATCTCTCGGATGTTTGGCGAGAACGTTAGGGAAGTCCAGTGATCAAGATCTGACCGCGCTCTGAACGCCGCCGACAGACGGCGTTCATTCCTCCACCAGTGCCCGTGCCTAAGCTCAGCGGCCGGGACGGAGCCGGTTGTGAACCGTTCCCTTCTCACCTTCGAACCCGCTGGGAGAGACGTGTCCGCCGTACGTACGAAGAACTTCCCGTCCTGGCCTCAGCTGGGCCCGCAGGAGGTGGACGCCGCCGCCGCCGTCCTGCTGACCAACGAGCTCTCACAGAACTCCGGCCGTCACGTCGCCGAGTTCGAAGAGGCTTACGCGCAGTGGCATTCGGCGCCGCACGCGATCGCCGTGAATAACGGCACCAGCGCCATCCACCTCGCGCTCACGGCGCTGGGCATCGGCCCGGGCGACGAGGTCCTGGTGCCGGCCTACACCTTCGTGGGGTCCGCCTCTCCCATTGCCTACCTCGGCGCCACCCCCGTCTTCGTGGACATCGACCCGGACACCTACTGCATCGACCCGGCCGACGCCGAGGCCAAGATCAGTGAGCGCACCAAGGCCGTCATCGCCGTGCACCTCAACGGCTACCCGGCGCCGGTCGGGCAGCTGGCGGAGATGGCGCGCCGACACGGGATCAAGCTCGTCGAGGACACCGCCCAGGGCCACGGCGCCGAGATCGACGGCCGCCGGGTCGGCTCGGTCGGCGACGTCGGCTGCTTCAGCTTCTGGCAGGACAAGACGATGACGACCGGAGGCGAGGGCGGAGCCCTGCTGACGGCGGACGCGGACCTGGCCGCCTCGCTGCGCACGCTGCGGGACCACGGCCTGGTGCCGGCCGGCCCCGGGCTGTTCCACCACGCCGTGGTCGGCTACAACTACCGGCTGACCTCGCCGCAGGCGGCCGTCGGTCTCGTGCAGCTGGGCCGGCTCGACGACTTCGTCGCCGCGCGCCGCCGCAACGGCGCCCTGCTCGACGAAGGCCTCGCGCAGCTGCCCGGCCTCTCGCTGCCGAAGGTCGTGCCCGGCGGGGTGGCCGCGCCGTGGAAGTACACCCTGCGGCTCACCACCGACCCGTCCGTCCTCGACGTCGTCACGCTGGTCTCCGAGCTGCAGCAGGCGGGGGTCCCCGCGCAGCGCCGCTACCCGATCCCGCTCACCCGCCAGCCCATATTCGCGGGCAACCCCTCCAACGAGACCTGCCCGAACTCCGACCTGTGCGCGAGCACGGCGTTCTGCCTGCCTGTCCACCCGGCGGCCGAGCCCGAGGACATCCAGGACTGCGTCGACGCCCTGGCCAAGGTGCTCTCCGACCACGGGGTGAGCGCGGCGTGACCACGGCCCCCGAGATCGCCGTCATCGTCACGGCGGACGCCGGTGGTCCCGGCGGGCTCGGCGCGGTGCTGGCCGCGGTCGACGCCCAGGTCCCGGCGCCCGCCGAGCGGATCCTGCTCGGCTTCGGCGCTCCGGCCCCCCTCGAGGTGCCCGAAGGCTGGACGGTCCTGGCCGGTGACTGGCCGAGCCGGGCGCAGGCCCGCACCGCGGGCTGGGCCGCGACGGACGCCCGCTGGGCGGTGTTCGTCGACGCAGTCGTTCCGGCGGGTCTGCTCGCGGCCGCCCAGCAGGCCGTGTGCTCCGCGCCGTCCGACGTCGCGGTGCTGTCGCCCGGCAGCGAGGACGGTGAGCGGGACTACTGGGCGCTGCGCGTGGCCGACGGCATCGAGCCGGCCTCGGTCTGGCGGCGTGCCGCCGCCGAGCTGGTGGGATGGTGGCCGGACCGGTGCGACGGGCCCGCGTCGCTCGACCACGCGCTCTGCCTGGATCTGACCGCCGCCGGCTGGCGCGCCGTCAGCTTCGCGGCACCGCTGCTGCCGCGGTCCGAGGCCGACGCCACGGCTGACGCCTGGCAGAAGCGCTCCCTTGCCATCGTCTCGCTGCACGCCGGGCGCGAGAGCACCTTCTCCCGGTGGGAGGAGGTGCTGCTGAAGACCGAGCTGCCCGCCCGGACCTCGCTCTACGTGGTGGACAACAGCCGCGATCCGGAGTTCACCGAGCGGTTGCGGGCCGCAAGCGTCGGGATCCAGGCCGCCCGTGGGCTCGAGCACCTCGACTTCACCGTCGACGGCACCGTGTACCAGCCGTCGCCGGACGAGTGGTACCTGAAGCGGGAGCGGAATCTGCACGTGGCCCGCCTCTACGCCTCGGTCCTGCCGAGGATCAAGGAGGACCTGATCCTGACGCTCGAGGACGACATCGACCCGCCGGCCGACGCCGCGCGCCGGCTCGTCGAGGAGTACTCGCGCCCGAGCGGCACGCCGCTCGCGGCGATCTCCGCGGCCTGGGACCGGGTCGAGGGGCGCTACGTCTGCGGGGGCAAGGCAGGGCCCGAGGGCGGCTGGGGCGCGCCGATCCCGTGGGAGGAGCTGCCGGACGAGCCACTCGACGTGGGCTGCGTCGGCGGCGCCTGCACCGTGTGGGCCAACGCCGTCGTCTCGCAGACACCGGTGTTGTTCGACTGGGAGGAGACGATGGGCTGGGACGGGCTGCTGTGCACGGGGGCCCGGGAGCGCGGGTTCACCGTCCGGATCCACGGCGGAGTCAGGTGTGTCCACCACACCTGGGGCGTGCTGCGCGGATCGGAGTGACCGTGGCGCAGGGGCAGGCCGGCCCGGTGTCCGGAATCGAGGTGCACGGCGTGACCGGACCCGAAGGCCTGTGCCTGGTCACCCTGCGGGACGGCGCACCGCTTCCGGCACCGGGCGAGGTGGCCGCGCTGCTCCGCGAGCACGGCTATGCGGGCTTCGAGGTGTGCCTGGCCGCCTCCGATGTGGAGCCGGGGTGGGCAGCCGAACTGGCGGCGCGGTTGGGCGAATCCGTGCACGTGCCCGCGCCTGGCTACGTCGTCGCGGACCTGCGCCGCGGCGTCCGGCTCAAGTGGGCGGACGGCGCCGACGAACGGGCCGACGCGTGGCGGTCCCACCCGCCGCACGCCGGCGCCGTCCCCAGGTTCGCCGATCACCAGGACCGGCTGCTGCCCCGCGGCCTGCCGCCGCATCTGGAGCCGGCCGAGGGCCGGCCGGCCGTGATGACGACGGCAGAGGTGCGCGATCAGCTGCGCCGGCTGCTGCCCGCCCGGCCGGCCTGCTCCTACCTGGGCGACCACCGGCTGTTCGACGAGGCGGCGCACCGGGTGGCCCGCCGGCTGCGGGCCGGGCTGCCGCCGCTGGAGACCGAGTACCGGCGGCTGCTCGGCGGCGCCGGGAGGCTGGTCACCCGCGGCGTGGAGATCGAGTTCCACGCCGGCCGCGGTGCCCGGGCGGCGGACGGAACGCTGCTCAGCACCCCGCAGATCGACGCGATCGCCGCACTGCTGCGGGCGCGCGGGCTCGCCCGCGACGCCCGGGTGCGGCAGCACGGCGCCGACCGCGGGCCCGACGGCGCCGAGCCCTACAGCGAGGACCGCCGTACCTGGCGGGTCGAGCTGGAGGAGGCCGAGGGAGACGGCGAAGTCGTCTCGCCGATCCTGCGGGACACCCCGCAGGCGTACGAAGACCTCGTCGCGGTGTGCGCGATCATCCGCGATTGCGGCGGCTACACCAGCGTCCGGGCCGGTGGCCACGTCCACGTCGGGGTCCCCTTCGGCACCGACACCGCCCTGCACGCCCGCCACCTGGCCCGCTTCCAGGCCCGGCAGTGGCTGCACTTCCGCCTGGGCACCTCGATCCGGGCCGAGGCGCACCGGGGCACGCGGTTCTGCCAGCCGCTGCCCGGGCCGCCGCCGGTGGACGCGACCCGGATCAGACAGCTGCGGGACGACCTCAAGCGCCGCCTGGCGCACCCGGCGCTCAAGATCGCCAGGTCGGTCGGCCGGGCCGGCGACTCGATCGAGTACCGGCACGGTGACGCGAGCCTGGACGCGGCGGAGTGGTGGACCCGCGCCGCGGTGTTCGCCGCCGACGTCGTGCTGACCGTCACCGCCGACCGGCACACGCCGTCGCCCCGGGCGTGGGTGCCGGCCGGCGACGGCCGCACGGTGAGCGACCAGACGGTGCTGGCCGCCCGCGACGGGGTCCAGGTGTACCGGCCCGAGCCGCCCGGTGACACCGTCGAGGTCCGGTGCGTGCTCGACGAGTACCCCTGGCCGCGGTTGCGCCGGCACCTCGCAGAGCTCTACCACCTCACCCCGCCGTACTGGCGGCGCCGGCCGGACCCGGATCCGGCCGCGCTGCCGGTGCCGTACGACGTGGCCGCGCTGCTCGGCCGACCCCGCGACGCGCGGCTCGACGAGGAGTCACGGCGGCGGCTGGTCGCGGTGCTCGACCACATGCACGCCGTCGGGGCGCTCTCCTCCGGGACGCCCGAGACGCCCGCGGCCCTGCGGGCCCACGCCGTCGCGGCGGTGGGCCCCGGCCCGGAGCCGGTGGTCGAGCTCGGGCGCCGGCTGCGCGCCTGGGACGCGCTCACCGACGAGCCGGACACGCCGCCGACCTTCGAGGACCTGGCCGCGCTCGCCGCCGTGGGGCCCGAGCCCCTCGCCGCCCTGGCCGGCCTCCCGTTCGTGTCGACCGCATCGATCAGAACGCTGCTCGCCGACGCCGCCGACGGCAGCGGGGGCCCTGACAGCGACAAGGAAAGGAGCCGGAACTTTGAGGAATTTCGATAGCGTGCTGGTGCTCTCGCCGCACGCGGACGACGAGGTGCTCGGCTGCGGAGGGCTGCTGTCCTCGGTGTCCGCAGCGGGCGGCGAGGTGCACGTGGTGTACCTGTCGGTGGACGGGATGGCGCACTACGGGCTGGACGAGCCGGTCACCTACCAGGCGCGGCTGGCCGAGATCGAACAGGTCAGTGCGCTGCTCGGCTTCAGCTACACCGTCGTCCACGGCGACCGGCAGCTCAACGAGCGGCTCGACACGCTCCCCCGCCGCGAGTTGGTCGACGAGTTCCAGGAGCAGCTGGACCGGCGCCGCCCGGACCTGCTGCTGCTGCCCAGCGGCCGGGACTACGACCAGGACCACGCGGCCACCTTCGCCGCCGGCTTCGCCGCGGCCCGGCCGATCGGCTCCCAGTTCGGCAAGTGGCTCGTCCCGCACGTGATGAGCTACGAGTCGTCCAAGATCCAGTGGTCGTCCGAGCCGCTGCCGCTGTCCACCGCGTACGCCGACATCACCGGCCGTCTCGACGCCAAACTGGCGGCGATGCGGGCCTACCGGTCCCAGCACCGGCCCGCCCCGCACATCCGCAGCGAGGAGTCGATCGCAGCGCTCGCCACCCTGCGTGGTGCCGCGATCGGCGTGCGGCACGCGGAGGCGTTCGAAGTCCACCGGACCGTCCTGTAGCCATCGGACGGGATCGACCTGATCCGAGCCCGGGCCGGTGTCGTGTCCGACACGCACGGCCCGGCCCACGCCGCCGACGCCGACCGGCTCCGAGAGGAGCCGACGGCCCCGACCGGAAGGAACCCCAGGCATGGCAGAACCCGAAATCACCGTCGTCATCCCCGCCCACAACCGGACGCGAGCCCTGCAGCACTGCCTGGCCAGCCTGGCGCGCCAGACCCTGGACCCGGGTGCGTTCGAGATCATCGTGGTGGACGACGGGTCCGACGAGCCGGTCGGTGAGACCGTCGCGCAGTTCGCCGACGGTGACCGGATCAGGCTGCTGCGGCACGAGCGCGCCCGGGGCGCGGGCGCGGCCCGCAACACGGGCGCGGCGGCGGCGCGCGGCGGGCTGCTGGTCCTGCTCGACGCCGATTGCCTGTGCCACCCGGACCTGCTGCGCGCCCACCTCGACGCCCAGGCCGGGGGCCCGGTCGCTGTCTGCGGATACGGCGCCGGGCGCGAACTGACCCCGGCGGCATGGCGACTGAAGCTCGGAGCGGACTGGGACTTCTCCGATCCGGACGCCGTCTTCGCACGGCTGGCCCGGACCCCCTCGCTGCACGATCCCCTCACCGAGCTGCTGGCCCGGCCCCGCCCGGCCGACTGGGCGTTCTTCTGGACGCTCAACGCCGCCGTGCCCAAGTCGTTCTTCGACCTCGTCGGCGGATTCGACACGCGGTTCGAGGTCAAGGGCATCGAGGACATCGAACTCGGCTACCGGCTCGCCCGGGCCGGCCTGCCCACGGTCTTCGCCCCCGCGGCGATCACCCTGCACCAGCCGCACGGGCGCGACCGGAACCGCGAGGTGGTGCGCGACCGGCGCAACGAACACATCCTCGTGCGCGAATACCCGAGCCTGGACGTCGAGGCGGTGTGCAGCTACGACATCGCCCACTCCCGCGACCTGATCCCCGCGCTGGAACGGTTCTCCGACCGCCTGGACGCCGCGACCGCGGACTGCGGCCGCCTGGCCGCCCTGGACCGGCTGACCCGCCGGATCACGGACGCGGACGGCGCCGTCCTGCTGGTCGGCGCGCCGCAGGGCTGGCCGGCGGGCCTGCCCGCCCCGGACACCGTGTGCTACCCGGCCGACCTGCCAGACGGCCCGGGACGCCGCCTGCGGCTGCTCGGGACCCGGCTCCCGGGTGCCGGGAAGCACTACGCGCTCGGCGTGATCACCGACTACTGGCGCCACTTCCCGGACGGCACCTTCAGCCGCGTGCTGGCCGAGATGGACCGGGTCTGCCGGGAGGTGTTCGTCCTGTCCGGCGTGAGCACCGCGCCGGTGCCCGCGCCGGACCCCGAACTGAGCGAGGCGCTGGCGGCGTACGACCGCCCGTACTGGGAGTCCACCACACCGCTCCGCCGGGAACTGCACCAGTTCGACCTGACCGAGGACGAGCCCGGCACCTCCGGACCGGCGGCGTTCCGCTGCACACCGATTCCCTGGCCGATGACCGAACTGACCGATGTGGGCGTGCCCGCGGGTGAGGAACTTGTACCGCGATGAGAAGCCTCGTGACCGGAGGAGCCGGATTCATCGGCTCCCATCTGACCGAACACCTGCTGGCGGCCGGGGACGAAGTCGTCGTCCTCGACAACCTGACCACCGGGAGCATGGCCAATCTGGCGTCGGTGCGCAGGCACCCGCGCCTGCGCACCGTCACCGGCTCCGTCTGCGACGAGGCACTGGTGCGACGCGAGGTCGCCACGGTTGACCGGGTGTTCCACCTCGGCGCCCTGGTCGGGGTGTTCAACATCCTCGAGGACCCGCTCGGCGGACTGCGGACCAACATCCGCGGCGCCGAGAGCGTCCTCGCCGCCGCGCACGAACACGACGTGCCGATCCTGATGGCGTCGAGCAGCGAGGTGTACGGCAAGAACAGCAAGCCGCGGCTGACCGAGCAGGACGACCAGATCCTGGGCCCGCCCCAGCTGAGCCGCTGGACGTATGCGGAGGCCAAAGCTGTCGCGGAGTCGCTGACCTACGGCTACGTGGCCAAGCACGCGCTGCGGGCGGTCACGGTGCGGCTGTTCAACACGGTGGGGCCGCGGCAGACCGGACGCTACGGCATGGTCGTCCCGCGGTTCGTCGGCCAGGCGCTGGCGGGCGATCCGCTGACGGTCTACGGCGGCGGGGCGCAGCGGCGCTGCTTCTGCCACGTGCTCGACATCGTCCCGGCGCTCGTCGCGCTGCTCGAGGACGAGACCGCCCACGGCGGGACGTTCAACCTGGGCGGCCTCGAACAGGTGGACATCGCCGAGCTGGCCCGGCGGGTCGTCGCCGTCACGCAGTCGTCGAGCGAGATCGTGCATGTCGAGTACCAGCAGGCCTACGAGACCTACGGCCCAGGCTTCGAGGAGGTGCCCAGCCGCGCGCCCGACTGCGCCAAGGCCTTCGCGCAGATCGGTTACCGGCCGCGCCACGACCTGGCCACGATCGTCGCCGACGTGGCGGCGTATCAGCGCGCGGCGTCGGTGCTCGTGTAGGGGACCGGTGCGACGTGCTTCGTCCGCCCAGCGCTCCGGCGCGGCCCGGGGATCTCCGCGCGGCCGCGCCTGGCGCCGGCTCGGGCCGGCGCCAGGCGCGGGAGAGGCGGTTGCCGCAGCGCGTCAACCGGACGACGGAGCCGCCAGCCGGTGGGCCGGGCGGTGGGCGGGCGCGGCGCGGTGCCAGGCGCGGCCGCCCGTGCAGTCCGCCTGCGAGACCTGTGCCGCAGGCGATTCGACGCGGTGCTCGGCTTCGAGCGCGTAGTCGGCGACGAACCGGTGCATCTCGAAGCAGCCCGGTGACGGCTCGGAGATCAGGGACTCGGCGACCATGCCGACCAGCAACTGCCGGCAGCGCGCCACGGCAACCCGGCGAGCGCGGCTGCGGCCTCGACCCGGACGCGGCGGTCCGCGCCCTCGCCCAGGCGCCGGAAGAGCCGGGCCGTTGCGTCGTCGAGCACCCGGTACGAGCAGGTCAGGGCGCGGCGCAGGTCGAGGTCGGGATCCGGGGAGAAGAAGGCGTCGAGGCTGTTCGCCGCGGTCCGCAGCTCTCCCGCGATCGACTCCAGCGGCCGGCCCGGGTTCAACGACGCGCGTGCGGCCGCGACCGCCAGGGCGATCGGCACCCCGCGGCAGGACTCGACGATCGCCTCGACGGCCCGCGCCTGGCCGGCCGTCCGGGACGGCCCGATGTGCCGCTCGAGGACGACACGGCCCTCTCCCACGCTGAACGGCGGCACGGACACCGGATGGGCGTTGTGGGTGACCAGCAGCTGTTCGAGCACGTTGCGGCTCGTGACGAGGGCCATGCAGCCGGGCGCCGACGGCAGCAACGGCTGGACCTGCTGCGCGTCCCTGGCGTTGTCGAGCACGATCAGGACCCTGCGGTCGGCCAGAAGGCTGCGGTATTTGCCGGTCAGCCCCGGGATGGTCGAGGGCAGGTTCCTGGCCGGCAGGCCGAGGCATTCGAGCAGGCAGCTCAGCGCGTCGGCGGGCGCGAGGGCCGCGGCCGAGTCGTCGAAGCCGTGCAGGTTCACGAAGAGCTGCCCGTCGGGGAAGCGCTCGGCCAGCAGGTGGGCCGCGTGCACGGCCAGCGCGGTCTTCCCGATCCCGGCCATACCGTTCATCGTCGCGATGACCGGGCCGGAGGCGCCGGCCGCGAGGGCCAGGATCCGGGCCAGCTCCTCGTCCCGGCCGACGAACACCGGCAGGCCGGGCGGAAGCTGGGCCGGGGCCGGGGCCGGGTGCGGGTGCGGGGCCGCGGCGGTCGGCGCGGGCGTGGTGTCCTCCGGATCCGCGGTGGCGTCCGTGCGAACGCTCTGCCGCAACACCGCGGTCTGGGCGGCGCGCAGCGCGTCGCCGGGCTCGATGCCCAGCTCCTCCGAGAGCGTGGTCCGGATCCGCCGGTAGATGTCGAGCGCCTCGACCTGGCGGCCGGCCGCGCCGAGTGCGCGGACCAGGGCGGCTTGGAGCTGTTCGTCCAGCGGATAGCGCTCCGCGGTCAGCCGGAGCAGTGGGAGCATCCAGTGCCCGTGGCCGATCCAGTGGTGGATCTGCGCGGCCTCCACCACCGCCTTGGCGTACTCGCTCTCGGCGGCCTGGAACAAGGCGGTGCTGGCGACGTTCTGCGGGCTGCCGGTGCCCACGGAGCCCCGCCGCAGCGTGAGTGCCTCGCGGTACAGACTCGCCGCCTGTTCCCAGTCGGATCGGGCGGCGCGGTCGCGGCCGCGTTCGACGAGCCCGCGGAACACGTGCAGGTCGACGGAGCCCGGATCGACGTCCAGCCGGTAGCCGACGCTGCTGCGCAGCAGCCAGCGTCCGGCGTCGCGCCGGCCCAGATCCGGTTCGAGCATGCGTCGCAGCGCACTGATGTGGTGGTGTATGACGTTCGCCGCGGTGGCCGGCGGGTCGTCCTGCCAGAGCAGGTCGCTGATCTCGTGGAGCGGGACCGACTCTCCGGCCCGGATCAGCAGCAGTGTGAGGACCGCGCACTGCTGCGGGCCGCCCAGGGGGAGCGGGGCGCCGTTCAGAGCGGTGCGGATCGGTCCCATGATGTCGAACGTGAAGGGGCCCTTGGACATGTCCCGTCCCAGTCGTGCGTCGGAGCCGCGGGATTCCGTGGCGATACCCGGTGCTGTCATCCGACACCCGCGCCGGCCTGCGAGCGGGCGTGCAGCGGATCGGTCGGCGCGAGCCGGGCCGCACGCCCGCGGGGGGCCGCGCGCCGACCCGACCCGCTCTCAGCCAACGGATGCCCCGGCGTTGGCGCCCGCCGGACTGAGCGCCTCGTCGATCCGGGCGCAGACCGTCTCCGCGGCCACCGCGTCCCGCCAGTGCGGCAGCTCGTCCGGCCCGCCCTCGACGAAAGCGAGGAAGGCCGCCATCTCGGCGCGGTACGCCGCGGCGAACCGGGACCGGAAATCGGGGTGCGGGCCCGGGACGGTGAGCGGCCGGGTGTCCAGCAGCGTGCGGGAGCCGATGAGCTCGGCATAGGCCTGGCAGCCGCCCGGACTGGCCCGCTTGCTCACCACGGAGCACACCGTCCCGGAGGCCAGCGTCAACGTGGTCACCAGGAGGTCGGCCGCCGCGCTGGCGTCGCTCTGGGACGCCGAGACCTCGACGACCTCGGACCCGAAGAGCCACAGGACCAGGTCGATGTCGTGGATCTGCAGGTCGAAGGCGAGGCTGCCGCCGGCGACCTGGTACCCCTGGGGCGGCGGGGCCCCGTCCAAGCTGGTGAACACGGCGAACCCGAACTGGTCGGGCTGGGCGCGGTACTCCCGTTGCAGTGCGGCGTACTCCGGGGAGAACCGACGTTGGAAGCCGATCCGCAGGGCCACCCCGGCCTCGTCGGCGAGCGCGCCGAGGCGTGCGCTGGCCTCCGGCTGTGCCGTGCACGGCTTCTCCAGCAGCACCGGGATCCCGAGTGGCAGCAGGCCGGCGGCCACGGCCGCATGGGTATCGGTCGGCGTACACACCACGGCCCCGTCCGCATCGGGCAGCCCGGCCGCATCCGGGACGACGCGGCAGCCGAGTGCGGCCGAGAGCGCCGCGGCGCGTGCCGGGTCGGGTTCGACCACCGTGACGTCGGCTCCGAGCTCGACGAGATTGCGGGCGTGGGTGCTACCGATCCTTCCGCCGCCGACGACGGCGATGCGGGGTCGGCCGATCTGGGTGCTCATCGTGAGGACTCCAAAGCTTCTCGGAACGTTCGGGTTCGATCGGCCGGCGCCGGCCGGCAGTGCTCTGCCGGCGGGGCGGGCCGGCGTCCCGCCGTGTGCAGCGGCTCCGGCCCCGTTGCCGAAGGCAGAACGGGTGACGGCGTGGCGCAGGCCCCAGATGACCGGCTCGTGGAGGAGGTTGAAACAGGCGTAGGTGCCCTCGGTCCGCCGGTGGTCGAACCCGACTGTGCGAAGGCGGAGGGTTGCGCCCCGGCGGGAGGCCAGCTGCATGCCGACCGGGTCGCCGTCGGACTCGGCCGGACAGCGCACGCCGCTCCCGGGCTGCCGGTCGCAATTGCGCAGCCACGGCACGCCGTCGTGCGGTGCGGGCCGGGGAGCGAGCCGCCGGTATTCCTCCGCGACCTCGTCGACACGGTGGTGTCGATCACGTATCGGCGTACGTCCATCCCTCTTCGTTCCCGCTGTTGTTGTCGTGAAAGTGGCTTTCCCGTAGCCAATCAGTCGCCGATGGATGGAATATCAATTCCGGATCTACAACTTTGCGTACACGTTGTTGATCTGACGTTGATCCGTGGCTGGTGTACTGGCTCTGTCCAGCCGGACCCACCCTCTGCGACGCAGGCCGGCGGCACAGTTCAAGCAGAAGATTGTCAATCGCGATATTGACGTCGACGAGGTCGGCAGTTCGCCTATGGCCGGCGCATCGTCATCCTCACGCAGACGTCTTGCGCTGTATTCACCATCCAGATGGATAGGACCTGACGCCGATGAACAATGCACCATCTCCGTCGTCCGGGCGAAAGGTTTCCTGCTGGCCGCGCTGGCCTGAAGCGGACGAGGACACCGAGCGGGCGGTGATCAGGGCACTGCAGAGCGGGCGGCTGGCCGTCAGCGGCAGCAAGAGCATCTGGCAGTCGCAGAACGTCGCCGCCGCGGCCACCGTGGCGCGGATGTCCGGCCGCCGGCACTGTGTCCTGGTCACCAGCGGATCGAGCGCGATCGTGACCGCGCTGCACGCCCTGGGTATCGGGCCCGGTGACACCGTGGCCATGACCGCGACCACGTGGGTCAGCTGCGCCACCTCGGTGTTGCGCGTCGGAGCCACGCCGGTGTTCTTCGACGCCACGCCCGAATCGCCGTGCGGCGACGTCGCGACCCTGGCCGAGACGCCGTCGGCGATCCTCGGCATCCATCTGTACGCGCAGCACTTCGACGTGGATGCGGCCCGGGCGCGGTTCCCCGGGGTGCCGGTGGTCGAGGACGCTTCGCACGCCCAGTTCGGGGCGACCGCCGACGGACGCAGGATCGGCTCGCTCGGCGACGTCTCCATCCTGAGCCTCCAGGCCACGAAGATCATCACCAGCGGCGAGGGCGGCGCGGTCCTCACCGACGACCCGGAGACGGCGGCCCGGCTGGAGTCGCTGGTCATGGACTCGCGCCGGCGCACCGATGTGGTGTCGCGCACCTCTGCCAACGAGTTGGAACCGGCGCACCTGCTCCACGGGGCCAACCACTCGCCGCCCGAGTTCGCCGCGGCGCTGCTCGTCGACCAGCTGGCCAGGTTCGACCGGCAGGCGCGGCGCCGTGCGGAGGGAGCCGCGATCCTGGCCGGGGCCCTCGACGGGAGCCGGTGGTCGATGGCCGCCGACCGGAGCGCCGTCGCCGGCGGAGCGTTCTACGGCGTCGCGGTGCGCGTCCCGGCCGGTGTCGGTAGTCCGGCCGAGGTGGTCGCGGCCGTGGAGGAGCAGACCGGCCTGATCCTCGACTCGGTGTACCCGCCGGTCGTCGAAGGGCCGCTGTACCTGCCGGAGACCATCAAGCAGTACGCCGCTCTGCGGGCCCCCGAAGTACCTCTGCCCCACTCCCGGACCTGGCACCGCGAATACGTGGTGGTGCCGCACCACGCCTTCCTCGCCGACGAGTCCCGGCTGGTCCATCTGGCGGCCACACTCCGGGGACTCGACCGGGAACCGGCCGCTCTCCGGCCCGCACTGCCGCGGGACCGTCCGACCATCGAGGTCGTCATGGTCACCAGGGGAGATCGGGACACCCTGGAAGCAGCCCTGGCCGGCGTGGCGAAGCAGGATGTCGATGCCGAGGTCAGGCTGACGGTGTGGGTGGACGCGGACCGGGTCCCGGCGGCCGTCGCGGACACGGGCTGTGCCGTGGTCACCCTGGGCGCCGACGGCATGCTGCCGAACGAGCCCTTCGCGCGGATCGCGGCCCTCCGGGAGCTGGCGGCCGCCGGGTGTACCGGGGACTTCATCGCCTTCCTCGACGACGACAACGAATGGGACCCCGACCACTTGTCCAGCCTGCTGGCCGTCGCCGACGCGGGCTATCCGGCGGCGCACTCGTGGCGGACCTTGATCGATCATTCCGGCTCGCTCGCCACCGTGGACCGTTTCCCATGGCTGCCGCCCTCTGAGGCCGCCGCCGAGCTGTTCGAGCAGCTGTCCGCGGTCCGGGTGCTGGAACCCGGCAGCCCGATCGTCCGGGACCGCGCCGTGATCCCCGCGGCGGGCCTGAACGGCATGGTCGACATGGGGGCATGGCTGCTGCGCCGCGATCTGTTGCGCCTGCTGACATTCCGGCGCACCCGGAGCGAAGCGGAGATACAGGCGCGGGTCGGCGAGGATGACATCCTGCTGGAACAGATCCGCCGGCTGGACATCCCCGTCGGATGCACCGAGACGCCGACCCTGAGATACCGGCTGGGCGGCATGTCCACGCCGGAGTACCGAAAGCCGGAATCGCCTGTACCGGACGCGACGTCGGCCGCACCATCCACGTCGGCCGCATCGGTCGTGACATCAGAGGTGTCGTCGTGACCCAGCACGTTCTCTCCCCCCGCCAGCTCTCCTCCTACCGGCAGTTCGGCTTCCTCAAACTGGAAGGCTTCTTCGACGCCGGAACCGTCGCCTCCCTCGAAGCCGAGGTGACGGCGCAACTCGCCAGTGCCTACGATCTGCCCACCGAGATCCCCGACGTGGTCACCGGCTCCATGGGGTACTACCTGCCGTTGATGGGGGAGGGCAGCGCCACGAGCCGGCGTCTTGCCGCCGGACCCCGTCTGGTCGAGCTCGGCGAGGCCCTGCTCGACGGCCCGGTCATGCCCAAGCCGGCCAAGGGGATGCTCTACAACGACGCCTCCCCATGGCATCGGGATGCCGCTGATCCTGCGCTGCGCGCCGTGAAGATGATCACCTATTTCAGTCCGTTGACCGCGGACTCCGGCGCGCTCCAAGTGATTCCGGGCTCTCATCGCGACGAGTTCAGCGACCAGCTCGCCGACTACCGGGCGGCTTGGCCGGCGGGCAGCCCCCTGGACGAAGCCGGTGAGGCCGACTGGTGGCCGGGGACGAGCCTGGACTGCAGGCCGGGCGACCTCATCGTGTTCGACGTGCGACTCTGGCACGCGTCCCTGTTCGGAAGGCTCCGGGCGCAGTGGAGCGTGTCGTACGTCGCGGTCCCGGGGACCGAAGTCGAGCGGCGGGCCGCCCACGACTACATCGACCTCTTCCTGCGGGCCGGCCACGAGTACGATGCCGAGCGGTTCCCCTACTACGACCCCGACTGGAGCAAGACGGACGGCCCGGCTTTTGCGGAGGCCATGGCCGATCTCGGCCTGATCCGGGTGGACGGCGCCGCGGCGGCCGACTGACGGCCCGAGGGGGCCCTGCGTCCGCTGTGCGACCCGGCCGCGGTGGACGACGACCAGGACGAGCGGTAGCCCCCGGCGGCCGAACGGCGGGGAACCGGCCGGTCGGGGTGTCGTTGAGCCGGTGTGCGGGCATCCTTGGGCCGGCCGGTCAGGGCGGGTCCAGCCGCTGACGGCTGGGCCCGCCTCTCCGCGAAACGCGAGCGTTCCCGAGACGCGGCCAGGGTTCATCCCTGGCGGCGGCCTTCGGGACCTGTGGGGCTCGGAAGGTCGTTGCTGCATGTCAAGCCGCATAGCAGTACTCGTTGATGACACCGCCGAGGATGCGGGTGCGCAGAAGTCGACGTTCAGAACAGCGCCAGGCCCTCGCTGCTGGTGTCCGGAACGACGGGCCGGAACTGCGCGGGGACGGTGTCGTGGCGGCCAGGCCCCGCGGCAGCGGCCACCGCCGGGGCTGTCTCGGCCAGCCAGGTGCGGAATCGGTCGACGGCTTCGCGGTAGGGGACTTGCGCCAGGATGCGGTGCTCCCCGCTGGGACAGTAGTCCACACTCAGGGTGATCATGCAGGAGCCGGGAGCGTTGTGACTGCCCGTCCAGGAAGCACGCAGTTCACCGCAGGGCTTGCGCCCGCGGGAGCTGTGGGGCACGCGGTGGGTCGGGCGCAGCGGTTCGCCGACCAGGAGTGCGGTCAGTGCCGCCAGGTGCGGCAACGGCAGCGTGGTGCGGGCGCGGCAGCCGGGGCAGCGGTGCCAGTGCCGCAGCCAGTCCTCGGCGTGGGTATGGAAGAGGTACGCGTAACGGCTGGTCACGTACACGTCGTTGCGGTAGAGGTAGTTCGGCCGTTCCCGCGTGTTGCAGGACTGGCAGACGGCCCGTTAACCGAACTAACTTTGGCATATTCGCAGGTCAGAGGCATGATCTGTTAGCTTCCCTGGGTGTTCGAAACTGATCGTCCCGAGCGGGA